>JAQGMT010000432.1 GCA_028292185.1 Ramlibacter sp.
CTGACGCACGGCGACGCGCTGTGCCTGGCCGACACCGACTACATGAAATTTCGCAGCGAAGTGCGCGATCCGGCGTGGCAGCGCGATTTCCTGGCCCGGCCACTGGCCCAGCGCAAGGCGATCGGCAGCGACCTGCGGCGGCAAAGCGAAGAACGCAAAGGCACCGGCATTGAATTCGCGGAAGTGGACGCCGCTGCCGCAAGCGCCTGGCTGGAAGCGGCCGATGCGCAAGTGCTGATCCACGGCCACACGCATCGTCCGGCGGACCACCCGCTGGGTGGCGAGCGCAGCCGCACTGTGCTCAGTGATTGGGATTCGCGCGCGCGTCCGCCGCGCCAGCAGGTGCTGCGTCTCACGGCTTCGGGCTTGCAGCGCGTCGATATCCCGTGACGCCCGCGTGATGTTCGGCTGGCTGCGCAAACACGCCGCGGTGCGGCCGATTCCAGACGCGTTGTGGGACGCGATGCTCGCGCGGCACCGGTTTCTCGCAGTACGCCCGCCCGCGCAACTGAAAAGGCTGCGCGAACTCGCCGCCCAGTTTCTCGCCAGCAAGGAGTTTCATGGCGCGAATGGCCTGGAGATCACCGATGCCGTCGGCTTTGCCATTGCTGCCCAGGCCGTGCTGCCGGTGCTGAATCTCGGCCTCGCTTGGTACGACGATTTCGTGGGCATCGTGGTGCACCCCGACGAGGTGCTGGCGCGGCGCACGGTGACGGACGATAGCGGCATCGTCCACCAGTACGACGAAGTGCTGGCGGGCGAAGCGATGGAAGGCGGGCCGGTGATGCTCAGTTGGCACGACGTCGACGGCGCGGGCGCGTCGGCGGACGAAGGCTACAACGTTGTGATCCACGAATTCGTCCACAAGATCGACATGCGCGACGGCGCGCCGGATGGCTGCCCGCCGCTGCCCTCGCGCGAGGCGCGCCGCGAGTGGCTTGCAGTGATGCAAGGCGAATACGACGGCTTTCGCGAAAAAGTGATCATCGCTCAGCGCTTCGGCGGCGAGCCGCCCTGGCTGGATGCCTATGCGGCCGAGGGCATCGACGAATTCTTCGCCGTTGCGTGCGAGGCTTACTTCGTCAACCGCAGCCGCTTCGAGGCTGAATTCCCAGCGCTGGTGGCCCTGTTCGACAGCTTCTTCGACGGGCCCGCGCGGCACGTACCGCTTAGCGGCGCAGCAGCGTCTTGAGCACCGTTTGCAGACGGCGAGCAATGCCGGCCTCGTAAGCCGACGCCAGCACGGCCGCCGTGTCGTCGCCCCAGGTTTGCGCCGGTGAAGGATCGTTGCGCTTGGTGAGCAGCTTCAACTGCAAGGCCCGGCGCGCGTTCAGGTGATCGGCGGGAGTTGGCGCCTCGGCCGCGATCTCCAGCCGCAGCAAGGCCTCGGAGGGGTCCACGGCGGGCGCGGCGCCGAGGGCCTTGACCCAGCTGCTTCGAATCGTCGGCGCCACGGCCTTGCCCAGCTCCTGCTGGCTCGGCACCTGATCGGGCGAACGCTGCTCCCAAGCCGTCATCAGCTGCGTCAAAGCCTCGCCATGGGCTTGCGCCGCCAGCTTCTTCAAGGCCATCTGGGCGTGCTCGAGCGCTTCGCGTTGGGCGCGGAAGGCAACATCGCCCAGCCGAGGACCGCGGTCCTCGTCCTGCGGCCGGTCGCCGAACCGGCCACCGCCGAAGCGAGCGTCGCCTCGCGCATCGCGCGGACCGTCGCGCCGGTCACCGAAGCCGCTGCCGGGTGGGCCCTTGCGATCGCCGAACTTGCCGCCGCGGCCCGGCACCACAGGCTCGGTCTTTTTCATGCCGGGGCGGTCGTCGCCTCGCCGCGCGATGACGGGTTTGGGCACGGCTTTGGGTGCGGGTGCCGGTGCCGGTTCTGCGGCGACAGCGCCTCCTTCAGCCGACGCATCTTCGCCGCCGGCCGCAGCGGACGCTCCGTCAGCTTGTCCCTCGGCCACTGGATCGGTCGCCCCGCCGTCCGCGGCAGCGCCGGGTGGCGGTGCGTCTGCAGTGGGCGCGACCATCGCAGGACCCGCGGCCGCGACGGCCGCCGCTGCTTGCGCCTGCCCTCGCAACGCCGCGTCCAGCGCCGCCATGGCCGCCTTGATCTTCTGTGCATCGCCGGTGGCGTTGGCCGCTTCGAGCGCCTTCGACGCGTCGAGCACCATCCGGTCGCGGTCGCTCAAGGCGGCCGCGGCCTTTTCGCGCTCTTCGGTCTTGCGATTGAAAGCTTCGTCGATGGGTTTGCGGAAGGCGTCCCAGAGTTTCTGTTCGTGCTTGCGGTCCAGCGGAATGGTCTGCGCTTCCGCTTGCCAGCGCTGCTGCAGGGCCCGGACCGCGTCGATTCGCAGCGGCGGCGCGGCGCCGAGCTGCTGCGCCTCATCGATCATCGCGTGGCGGCGATCCAGGCTTTCCTTTTGCACCGCCTCCAGCGGCGCGGCGGCGGCCTGGATGGTTTCCTTCCACAGCGGCTGCAATTCGGCGAAGGCCTTCTCGCTCAAGTGGCCGGCTTCGCGCCAGCGGCTGTCGAACTGGTGCAGGATGCGGCTGAAGCCCTTCCAGTCGCCGTCCTTGGCCGTCGCGTTGTCCGCAGCCCAGGCCTTCAGCTCCTCGACGAGCGCAAGCCGCTGGGCCCGGTGCTCAGCCGACTCGGCCTTCATCTTGTCGAGCCAGGCTTCCACAACCTTGTGCGCTTCGTTGCACGCCTCGTCGAACCGCTTCCACAAGGCGTGATTGGGCGGACCGCCCTGGTCGGTTTGCTTCCACTGCTCACGCAGCGAACGCAGCTGCTCCTGCATCTTGCGGCCGCCGTAACGCGGCTTGCGCACCGGCGCCTCCGCGGGCTTGGCCGGCGCGGCAGCGCCTTCCGGCGGCTCGCCCGCTTCGGCCGCATCGGCGACAGGCCGAGCCGGCGCCTGCACTTCGAACAGCGCCTCGGCCTTGGCCACGAGTTCTTGCCGCAGCTGGTCGGCGCGCCAACGCTGCCAGCCTTCGAGCTCGCCCGCCGCTGCCAAGGCGGCATGGGCCTGGTTCTCGAGTTTGTCGTCGATCAGCTTGGCATGTTCCTTTAGCGCGTTGCGCAGGGCCGCGGCCGCGCCGGCACTGGCTTTGCCGTGACCCTGGGCGATCTCCTGCTCCAGCTTGTCCAGCACGTCCCGCACCGCCTGCGCGGCTTGCGCGCGCACCTGTGGATCGACCTTGGGTTTGCCGGGCTTAGCGGCGGCTTCAGCCGGCACGCCGCGCGCGGCGCGAAGTTCGTCGGCCCACACGGGTACGGGGGGCAGCGCGGCCGCAGGGTCCTGCGCGGCGGCGACGGCCTGCGTCAATGCGGTTTGAAATGCGTCCCACACGACCTGCAGCTGCACCCGCGATGCTTCCAGCAAAGGCGGAAACCTGGTGTCGACGCTGGCCCAATTGGGGTCCCCCTGCAGGGCCTGGGCCTGCCCGTGCCAGTCGGGGACGTCCTTGGCCAGGGTTTCGGCCGCGACCTGCGCATCGCGCCAGGGCTTGGTCGAAAGCACTTCGATGCGCTGGGCCAGCAACACGGCGGCTTCGCGCTGCACCTGCACGCGGTGCTGCAGGTCTTCGATGCCGCGAATGCGATCGGCCAGCTGCGCCTTCAGCGACGCGAGCGGTTCGCGGCTGAGCGGCGCGCCGGCCTTGGCCGCATCGCGCTGCCATGCCATCGCGTCCGCGATATTGAGCTTGCCGAGCGTCAGCAGCGCCTGCGCTTTCTCCGCCCATTCGGCGGCGATCGCTTCCTGGCCGCGGCTGCGCTTGATCTCGTCAAGCTTCTCGCGCAGCAACTTGGCGGCGCCTTTGTCGCGCCCGCTCAGCTCGCGAAAGACTTCCTGCATCTGTTCCACATTGGGATTGCCCGCGAGCCACTCGCGCACGCGGGCGGCCCGCTCCCCGGAGGTGGGCGCGGAAAACGCTCCTCCGGTCAGGTCATCGAGGGAGCGGGTGTCGTTGGATTTGAGAGTGGCTTGGGTCACTGCGAAGGTACTTGGGATGAGGTGAGCCCTCGCCAAGAGGGCAAACCGCTATTCTCGCCGCGAATCGGCCAGCCCCGGAGCCGCCGGTAACGCAGGCACACAAGTGCCGGGCGGGCATCGCCAGCGGCGAGGGCGCGGAAACGAGAAAGCCCGGACAGGCGGCGAAACCGTCAGCCGGGCTTGGCAGCCGACACGAGGTCCTTGCCGCCTGGGTTCGCAACCGGAGAGTGTTATGTCCCCGATCGCGCCGGAAGCAATGGATTGCCTCCAACTGGGGCCGGGGCTACCACCGAAGTGGCCCTACCGGCAAATGCCCGATCGCTCGGACACCTCTAACTTAAGGCCAGCGCTGCTTGGGAGCAAGCGGAAGTTTTCAATGGGGCGGGGGCCTGCGATTGCAGATATTGGCTTGACAGGCCCCGCAAACTGGAGGGAAACGGCCGGGCAGGCGCAATTTCGCTGTGCCAACCCGGCCGAGATGTTACAAAGAGACTCTCCGACCAGCGGCAGCTCCTTGACCCTGTATTGCGGCCTGCAGAACCAAAGCTTCGGTTTGCGCCATCGGCCCCGCTCCAGACCGTGCGGCGAATCGCCGGTTTGCTGGCCGGATCGCTATATTTTGAGGAGCAGCGTTGGATCCGCGCGCCCCGTCGGGGATCTCCGACACGGCGATGCGGGCGCGTCCGACATGAAATAGTACCCTTAAAAGCGTAAATTCATCCTTCATCATGTATTTTTGGTCATATTGAAGTAACTTGATATTCTTGACCCGATATGAGCTGGACACCTAGAATTCGCCGTCCCCAGCACAGTATTGGGGGCAACCCGAATCCGCTGCCGACCCCGGCTAACTCGAATTCGCCGCGGACAGTCTCCTGAGACTCGCGGCAATATCGATGGCGTACCGATCAAAACGAGGAGCCTGACGGTTCTGGTGCTGCAAGCAGCATCGTGAAAGCAGTCTCGCGTGTCGAAAGGAAGTGCTATGACAGCGCTAGGAAACTTGGCCCAGGGCCTGCGATGCTTTGCATCGGATGTCGCACAGGGCTTTTTCGAGATCACCCACAACGGCTTCGCCCTGGTCGGCCTGGCCACGGTGTTCTGCGCGATGACCCTCACGGCTCGCCCCGATTTGCGGGACGCCGGTGAAAGCAAGCTGAGAGGCTGGCTGCAAGCGCGCCAGGAGGCGGCCACCGGAATGCCCATCGAGCGTGATGCGATCGAACGCGCGACGGCCGCCGATCCCCGGGACCTGCCCAAGCAACAGGCCGCCGTGGCCTATTGGCTAAGCAAGAAGTATCGCGTCGCGCCCGAGCCCTTGAGTGCCCTGGTGGCGGAGGCCTACGACATCGGCAGCCGCGACAAGCTCGACCCGACCTTGATCCTGGCGATCATGGCGATCGAGTCGGGTTTCAATCCCTTTGCCCAGAGCAACGTCGGCGCACAGGGTTTGATGCAGGTGATGACCGGCATCCACAGCCAGAAGTACGAGAACTTCGGCGGTCAGCTGGCGGCCTTCGATCCCGTGACCAACCTGCGCGTGGGCGTGAAGGTGCTGCAGGAATGCATACAGCGCGCCGGATCGCTGGAAGCCGGCCTGCGCTTTTACGTGGGCGCCGGCAATCTCGAACACGACGGCGGCTACGCCGAGAAGGTGCTGGCCGAGCATGCGCGCTTGAAATTGGTCGCGGCCGGCCGGACCGTACCCTTGCCTGCGCCGCCGGTAATCCGCACCGTGGCGCCGGCGGAGACCCCGGCGCCCGCGGCCGAGGACAAGGTCGCGCTGCTGTCCTCGCGTTAGCGCGGGGCAGCCCTCCGCTACACTAGCCGTCAGCGTGCCGCCGGCACTGGCGGCCTCGGGCCGCTTGCCTGGCAGCTCCCTGTGCAACCTGTGACGCCAGCAGGCGCGCAGCATCCCCGACCCAAGACTGCCACCATGTTCCATCGCAACATCCTCGTCGAGCAAACCGATCCTGAACTCTGGGCCGCCATCCAGAGCGAAAACAAGCGCCAGGAAGAGCACATCGAGCTCATTGCCAGCGAAAACTACGCCTCCCCGGCCGTCATGGCGGCCCAGGGTACGCAACTGACCAACAAATATGCCGAGGGTTATCCGGGCAAGCGCTATTACGGCGGCTGCGAGTGGGTGGACGTCGCCGAGCAGCTCGCGCTCGACCGCGCCAAGCAGCTGTTCGGTGCGGCCGCCGCGAATGTCCAGGCGCACTCCGGCGCCCAGGCCAACGAAGCAGTGTTCCTGGCGTTCCTGAAGCCCGGCGACACGATCATGGGCATGAGCCTGGCCGAAGGCGGCCACCTGACCCACGGCATGGCCCTCAACATGAGCGGCAAGTGGTTCAACGTGGTGAGCTATGGCCTCAACGAGCAGGAAGCGATCGACTATGACGCCATGGAACGCAAGGCCCACGAGTCCAAGCCCAAGCTGATCATCGCCGGCGCGTCGGCGTATTCGCTGAAGATCGACTTCGCGCGCTTCGCCAAGGTTGCCAAGGACGTGGGCGCCATCTTCATGGTGGACATGGCGCACTACGCGGGCCTGATTGCCGCGGGCATCTACCCCAATCCCGTGCCTCATGCCGACGTGGTCACCTCCACCACGCACAAGACGCTGCGTGGCCCGCGCGGCGGGCTCATCCTGATGAAAGCCGAGCACGAGAAAGCCATCAACAGCGCCATCTTTCCCGGCCTGCAAGGCGGCCCGCTGATGCACGTGATCGCCGCCAAGGCGGTGGCGTTCAAGGAAGCCCTGGCGCCGGAATTCAAGACCTACCAGCTGCAGGTGGCGAAGAACGCGCAGATCGTCGCGCAGACGCTGACCGAGCGCGGACTGCGCATCGTGAGCGGGCGCACCGAAAGCCATTTGATGCTGGTTGACTTGCGGCCCAAGGGCATCACCGGCAAGGAAGCCGAAGCGGTGCTGGGCGACGCGCACATGACCATCAACAAGAATGCCATCCCGAACGATCCGGAGCGGCCGATGGTGACCAGCGGGGTGCGCATCGGCACACCGGCCATGACCACCCGGGGATTCAAGGACGAAGAAGCCCGGCTCACCGCCAACCTGGTCGCCGACGTACTGGACAAGCCGCGCGACCCGGCAAACATCGCCGCCGTGCGCGAAAAAGTGAACGCGTTGACGCGGCGTTTCCCCGTCTATAAATAGCCCCGCAGAATGAAGTGCCCCTTCTGCAGCAACGAGGACACCCAGGTGGTCGAAACGCGGGTGGCAGAAGACGGCGGCTTCGTGCGGCGGCGCCGCCAATGCGCGGCCTGCGAGAAGCGCTTCACCACTTACGAGCGCCCCGACGTCACCTTTCCCGCAGTGGTCAAGAAGGACGGGCGCCGCATCGACTACGAGCGGATCAAACTTCAAGGCTCGATGAACCTGGCCCTGCGCAAGCGCCCCGTCAGCACCGAGCAGATCGACAGCGCCGTTGAGCGCATCGAGGAAAAGCTCTTGAACCTGGGCGTGCGGGAAATTCCCTCGGCCCGGCTCGGTGAGTTGGTGATGCGCGAACTGCGCAAACTGGACAAGGTGGCGTACGTGCGGTTCGCCAGCGTGTACCGCAGCTTCGAAGATATCGACGAATTCAAGACGCTGGTCGACGAGGTGAGGCGCTAGGCGGCCTGATGGCGCCGCTGGGGCCGAAGGACACACTGCGCGCCAGGCTCCCGGTCCCGTAAACGCTAAGGCCGGCCGACAGCCGAACTTCCCGGCGCAGGATCGCCTCGGAGGGTTCGCGCGACCCGTTGCCATTGGCGTCCTGGAACACGATCCAGCCCTGCTCCCAGCCTTCGGCGCTGGTGCAAGACACGCCGTCTGCCGATTTGCACAGCACCACCCGGACGTTCCTGGTGACGGCCTGGTCGCGCGCCCGGTGCAGGCCTGACGGCATCAATCCCGAGGAGGAACTGGGCTTGAGCGAGTCCATGGTCGCTGTCATGGAAGGCGCCGCAAGAGAGAACAGCACCCCTGCGAGCGACAGGGCGCCAAGGGTTGGCAGACGAGAGGTCCAGGCCATGTTCATGACGCATCTCCAAAGAAGTTTGGTCGGCACAGGGCTAGCCGCAGAAACTCACCAGGGCTTTCTGCACCCTGGGCCGGCCACCGGAATTGATCACGATCTGCCGGGCCTCGGTGCTGTCACTGGATTGGCGGCACAGCGTGAGCGTGCCCGCCTGGAACGCACCCGAAGCCATGCGGCTTCGCCCATCCGGCCCGTACGACACATAGCTGCCCACACTCTGGTTGCCGCTGACGCGAATCTCGCTTGTGGAGCGCTGCTCGTGGTAGATCAGGCTTTCGCCCGGATCGCGCGCGCCGTTGTTGTTCACGTCATGGAACACGATGGCGCCTTGCTCCCATCCGCCGCCGGAGGCGCAGGTGACCCCATCGGCCGACTTGCACAGCACCACCCGGCCGTTGCGTTTGATGGCCTCGCTGCGCGCGAGATAGAGGTCGAACAGCAAGGCGTTCGAGACGGACGTCAGCTTGACTGAGGCCAGCATCGAGGCCACCGATGGCACCCCCACCGCCATCAGTGTCGCGGCCACGGCCAGGGTCACGGCCACTTCGACGATGGAGTAGCCCCGGGCCCGTTTGGCGCGCCGAAAAAGTTGTGCGGCGCATGGGTGCGTTGGGCTGTTCATCGCCGCATGATGCAAGCGTGGACGGCCCCCACGGTGTGACGAATCTGGGCCGCTTGGTGTGACTTATGCACCACCTGCGAACCGTGGCTTGCGGCTACCGGGTCGCGCCCAGGCATCCCAAGCCGCCGCCCGTCGGTTGCCGGCAACCGCTGGGCTCGAGCTTCTTGCGGCAGGACTGCCGGCCGTTCAGGATCGGCGAACTCTCATGTCCTGCCAGAGGAACGCCTTGACACACCTTCTCGCCAGCACCGGCCGCACCGAGCGCGCGCCGTCCCAACGGGGCTTCACGCTCATCGAGCTCATGATCACCGTGGCGATCGTGGCCATCCTGGCGTCCATCGCCCTGCCCTCCTACCGCGACTACGTCCGGCGCGGCCAGGTTCCGCAGGCCTTCACCTACCTCTCCGATTACCGGATCAAGCTGGAACAGTACTTCCAGGACTACAAGAGCTACGGAACCATCAATGGCGGCGCCTGCGCCAACGGGACCAACGCGCCCCCCTGGAATGATTTCATCCCGAAGGTCACGCCGCAGTACTTCACCTTCACCTGCATCGTGACCGGCCCGGCCACGGGCGGCGGCTACACGTTGACTGCGACGGGCAGCAGCGGAATGGCCATTGGCCACGTCTACACGGTGAACGAAAGCAATGCGCAGGCAACCACCCAGTTCAAGGGCGCAACCGTGACGGGCAGGAACTGCTGGTTATTGAAGGGATCGGAGTGCTGAGAGCCGGTCGCCAGCGGGGTTTCACCTTGATCGAGGCGCTTGTCACGATCTCGATATTGGCGCTGCTGATGGCGCTGATGGCGCCCAGCATGGCCGAGTGGATCCGCGGCACGCATGTGCGCAACCTCGCGGAGTCCATGCAAGCCGGTTTGCAGAAAGCGCGGATGGAGGCGCTCAGGCGCAACAAGATCGTCACGTTCTGGATGGTGAGTTCGAACGCCGGGGGCTCACTGGACGACAGCTGTGCGCTCGCCTCCAACTCCGGATCGTGGGTGATCAGCCTGGAAGATCCTTCCTCCCACTGCTCGACGGCCGCCTCGGCAACCGCATCGCCCAAGATCGTCGAGACCTACGGTGCGGGCGTGAGCGCGGCACTGATGTCCGTGTCAGGATTAACCGGCAACGGCGCCGCTGCGGCCAACTCGGTGAGCTTCAACGGCTATGGCCAGACGCTTCCGTCCGCCACTGCGCTGGGGATCATCGATATCACCCATACACAGCCTGGTGCGCGCCGGCTGCGACTGACCGTTTCGTCGGGCGGTTCCGTGCGCATGTGCGACAGGGATGTGACGAGCGGCCCCACCGTCTGCCCGCCGTGAAG
>JAQGMT010000463.1 GCA_028292185.1 Ramlibacter sp.
CGGTCGAGCGCAGCACCCGTCCGGCGGCCCGCGCGACAGTGCCTGGGAACGCCGGGTTCGGGTTCGGGTCGGACACCGTGACGGTGATGACCTGGCCGTCGCCGGACATGGCGATCGCGCTGTAGTCCGCCGTGAGCGCAAAGGGTTTGATCCAGCTAGCGCCGCCATCGCGAGAAACGTAGATGCCGGTGCCCGCGAGGGGTCCGCCGAAACTATTGCCCACCAGCGCGATCACCTGACCGTCATCCGAGATCTGGATTCGATACCAGTTTTCACTGATCGCTGCGCCGCCCACCGTGATGGCGAGTGGCGACCAGGTAAGGCCGCCGTCCGCCGAGCGAAAGAGCTCGCCATTCTGTTCGGCCGCGACAACGATGAGGCCGTCAGCCGAGCTGTCTAGCGCCCGCCAGAATCTGGTGAAGCTACCGGGCGAACCCACGAGCGTGCCGCTGGCCCAGCTGCGGCCGCCGTCGCCCGAGACGTAGATGGGACCGTTCTGCACCGCGGCCACGATCCGCTGGCCATCGTTGGAAATGCTGACGGATTCGTATGCCTGGTTCTCCAAGGTGACGCCCGGATTGCTGCTGTGCAGCTGGGTCCACGTCGCACCACGGTCCTCCGAGATGTACAGGCCGCTGGGATTCACGCTATCGAAGAACTGCGCTGCGACGATGCGGTCGCCGCTTGGGGTCATGTCGCTGGAAATCCAGATGCCGGGCGTGCTGTTGCCGGTGGTCCAGGTCGCACCACCATCCTTGGACGTGTTGAGCAATCCGCCCGATGCTTCGCCGGCAACCAGGACGTCGCCCGCTGCGTCGGAAGAAATCCAGTGCCAGACCTTGGGGTTGAGGCGGGGCGTCCAGGAAACGCCGGGCGCTGCGTTGCCGCTGAGATTGCTGGTGACCACAGTCTGTCCCGCATTGGGGATCAGCCGCCAGGCGTTCGCGCTCACGCCGGAGATGGACACCACGTCGCCCACGGCGGGTTGCGCAGGCAGCGTGAGGTCGATGGTGCCCGCGCCTGCCGCATTCACCTGGTACTGCTGGTTGGATTGCGCGACGGCGCTGGCTGTGAGCTGAATCGGTGCGCTGGCGGCGCTGGGCCCGCCGGGTGCGGGGGCTGAAGCGCTGGGCGGCAGCCCGGCCGCGGGCTGACTGATGTCATTGCCGCCGCCCCCTCCGCCGCAAGCGGCGAGGGAAACAGCGGTGAATGCAAACGCAGCGATGAGTTGGTATCTCGGCGTGTGGACGGAACTAGGCACAACTTCTCCTATGTTTCGGGCGTGACACGGACACCCTCCAAAAAATCGTAGGGGGTGCTGTGGCGTTCGAAAGTGCTCCTCAGGAGCGTGTGCTTGTAGGCCATGCCTTGCGCAGCGGCGGCATGGATGGCCAGCTAAATAGCGCACATGCCCCACCGGTGCAGCGCATCTGGCACGGCAAGCTCACGCATCACTTAGGAGTATTTCATGGGCATCCTTCTTTGGCTTCTTGGCGTTCCACTAACTCTGATCATCGTTTTGAAGCTCTTTGGGGTGCTCTGACATTGAGCGCTGATTGGTCCTGCGGGGCCACATGTTGCTCCTGCAGAGGAAAACGTGGACCACGGTCTTTTCGGCGCAGGTGGCGAGCGTCAGCGTCTGGTGATGATCTCGCGTTGCTCCGCCAGCGAGCGCTCGGCAAGATCCATTCGCGAGATCGGGCAACCCTTGCCGCTCTTTGAAAGAACCACGAAAAATTCAGTGTCGCCCGATCCGTCGAAGGATTTCTCGCTCAGTTGCGCCAGCGCGAGCCCATTGAGGTCGTTGAGGATCAGCCGGAAACTGGAAGGCGTGAATTGCCACGCATGGATGTCGATGAACATCTCACTGTTGCGGTACTGCTCCAGGATGCTCTTCGCGTCCGACAGGGGCCGGAAAAAAGCCAGCGCGCCCTTTTTGTTTCGCGGCCACGCGATGGCGCCGTCCCGGACACAGTTATAGGCGAGTTCGTCGAACACTTTGCCAATGGAGTGGCGTTTGCTCTTTTCGGCATGCGCCTGCAAGACCTGGCCGGTCGTGGTGAGGGGCCTGAGGCAATCGAATGAAAACCGCATGTCAGGCACGGCCAGCACCAGAGCCCCGTCGTGCTTCAGCAAGCTTTCGCAATCGAGCAGGAACCCGAGCAGGTCGACGGTATGCTCGATCACGTGCGAGGCGACGATGTAGTCGTAGTGGTCGCGCTTTCCGATGAGGTCGAGGATCGATCCGCCGTCCGAAACATGATCGACCTCTTCGATTTTCGAGACGTCCACGCCGGGCGCATCCTTGTATTTGACGCGCAGGTCCGGCGCCGACAGATGGTCCAGCACTTCGACGTTGTAGCCGTCCCGTTTGGCCACGATGGGATCAAAACTCGCGCCGATCTCCAGCCCTGCTCCAGCCACTCCACGAGTGTTCTGGTTGATGAGTGAAAGCAGCTTGTTCTTGTTCGCCATGGGCTCTCCGCGTAGAGGGCAATTATCGGCATAACCCCTTGGGTCTCGCTCAGCGTTTCAGATTCCGCGGTCCACCATATCCAGCACCGCCTGAGTCAGACGTTTGATTTCGTTCGCGGGCAGGCCGTGCAAGGGCCCGTCGATCACCAGCATGGCCAGACCGTGGACGGCCGACCAGGCGACGTACTCCGCGTGTGTCCGGCGGTCGCGAGGCAGCACGCCGGCAGCAGTCATATCGTCGAGTGCAGCGGCCAGCAATTGATAGGGGCCCGGTGCGGAGGGGCTGCTCGACGCGGCGTCGGGGGGTTCGCGCGGGGTGTCCACGCCGCCGAACGCGGTGCGGAACAAGCCGGGCTCGGATTGAGCGAAGCGCACATACCCGGTGCCGACGGCGCGCAGCCGCGCTCGCGCGCGCGCCGCGAGTTGCGCCTTGCTGGTTCGGCCCACCAGCGGCTTGATGCTCTCGAGTTCAAGCTCCATCGAGTGCGCCGCGGTGGCCAGGGCCTGCGCTCGAACCGCCATCAGCAAGTCGGCCTGGCTGGCGAAGTGCCGATAGGCGGCGTTCGGCACGACGCCGACGCGCCGAGTGGCTTCGCGCAGGGCGACCGCCGCGGGCCCGCCCTCGCGCGCCAGCGAAACACCCGCTTCCAGCAAGGCGCGATACAGGTCGCCATGGCGGAAGGTGCTGCGCGGCGGAGGTGACGGGTACGGACGGGTCATGGGTTCATGTGGACGCCGTCCATTTTGTCTGATACATTGTGTACACCGTCCACAAATTCTTGATTTTTTTGGAAGTCCTACCCATGAACGCCTGTATTCCCTACCTGTACTTTGATGGCCAAGCTGCCGATGCGATGCACACCTACCAGCAGATCGTGGGTGGCGAACTTGAGCTGCGGCGCTATTCGGACGCCCCGGCCGGGGCCGGCTCGCCGCCCCCGGGATGCGAGACAAGCGACACCTCCCGCGTGATGCATGCGCTGCTGCGCTTCGACGGCGGAATGCTGATGGCATCGGACGCACCCAACAGCCGCATGGCCGAGAGGATGGGCGGCATGAGCATCAGCCTGAGTTACACCGACACGGCGAAGGCACGCAAGGTGTTCGAGGCGTTGTCGGTGGGCGCAACGGTGCGCATGCCGTTCGGCAAGACGTTCTGGTCCGACGGTTTTGGAATGCTGGTGGACCGCTTCGGCACGCCCTGGATGGTCAGCGGCAACCTGCAACCCGTGTAATCACGCCCGGGCGGTGGCACGCCGTTTGCCTGTGCGGGGCAAAAGGAGTTGCCTATGCCTGCTCACCGCTGGATCTTCGCGGCCGCCGCCGCCGGTACCTTCTCCTCATCCCTGTACGCGGCAGGTGGCCCGCTTGGGATCGACCACGAACTGCGTTTCGACGAGCACGGTATCTGGGCTCGGTCGAACCAGCGAGCGGTGCAGGACCTTTCCGCTGCGTTGGTGGTCGGTGGGGCGCTTTGGGAAGGCAATGACACGCGCCTGGGCAGGACCTTCTGGAAGGCAAGCGAATCCATGGTCGCCGCGGACCTCGCGGCGGAGGGATTGAAGCGCGTGACCAGGCGAGCGCGCCCGAGTCAGGGGAACAACCCCAACGACTGGTGGGGCCCCTCATCGCGTCGCAGTTTCCCCAGCGGAGAAGTGACCCATGTCAGCGCCATCGTCACGCCTTTCATCGCCGAGTACGGGCGCGACAATCCCTCGGTCTGGGCGCTGGCCGCGCTACCCGTGTACGTCGGGGTTGCGCGCTTGAAGAGCCAGGCCCATTGGCAGACGGACGTGCTTGCGGGCGCCGCACTTGGTGCCGGCATCGGCTACTACGAATCGACGCGCGAATCCGCCTGGAGTGCGACTGTCCTGCCCCGCGGCCTGACCATCGGCTTCAACAAGCGGTTCTAGACCCGCGCGCTGCGACACAGCGCGCAACAACTTGACCGTCCCCCATCGAGGACGGCCAAGCTGCCGGGCATCACCGCGTCGAGACGGTCAGCAGACTGGCGGGCTCCGCGGCACAGGTGCCGCAGCCCGCAGGAGAAACCCCGGAAGACACCGGCACGAATGCATGGAAAGTCACCGGATCGACCGCGACGGAGTGCGCGTTGTTGCCGGTCTTCAACTGCGCTACCAGCGCGTGGGTGGTCGCGTCGATGATGGACAGCACCGGCGTGCATGGCGAGGCCGTGCTGCACGCGCCGTCGGTCGCGGCCTTGCCGCTGGCCGTCCAGCGGCTGCCCGCGCTGTAATAGCGGTTGGTCGCGGCATCGAACTCAAGCTGGTCGCCGCCGCCGGCATTGACCGACGCCACGATCGCTCCGGTCGAGCGGTTCATGATTTGCACCAGCAAGGGGGCGCCGGTCGTCGCTTCGCGGCAGCCGACGGCGATGTCGGTCCCCGGGCCGAGGGCCAGGCCGGTCGGGTCGCAGTTACCCTCGCTGAACAAGCGCACGCCGGCCAGCGCCGTGTAGTTCACCGTGCCCCCCGCAGCGATGCCGCGAATGGAAGCGCCGGGCATGGACACCAGTTCTCCGTGCGGATTGGCCGTGGTGCCATCGTTGTTCACGAAGAACGTATCGCTGGCGGCGTCGTAGCGGCACTGTTCGAGCCCGGCCGAGGCGGCGCCGGCTGCATCGGTGAACGTCACGTGGGAAACCACCGCCTGCGTGGCCGTGTTGATGAAGGTCGCGAACGGCGGAACCGCTTCCGGCGTGGAGATCATGAAGATGCCATGCACGGCGTCAACGCAGCCTTCATCGGCTCTGGTGCCCGACGTGCCCACCACGATGTTCTTGATTACCGTACCTGCGACCGGATCGACGATCTTCACGGAGTTCACGTCGCCCGCGTACAGCAGATTGCCCACGGCGTTGAGACCGTTCGGCCCGGAGAGGGAATTGTCCACAGCGCCGCTTGCATTCTTCACCGCGCCCGCGAAGGCGTTGGCGCCGGTTCCTTTGATCTGCGCGAGCAAAGCACTCGACTGCGTGTCGAACACATCGATGGCCGCATTGTTGCGGTCGGTGACGAAGTACCGGTTGCCCGAAACCAGCCCCAGGTCGAACGAGAAATTGGTGCCGGTCCCAACACCGGTGATTGGAGTGCTCGCGAAAACCTGCGGCCCGGGAGCGTCCCCGCCACCCCCACCACAGGCCGCAAGGGCCACCGCGATACCCAAACACGCGCCATACATTCGTTTCATGGAAGTCTCCTACGTTGTATATCCCCACGACAGTGGGAGGAAGATCGTAGGGCGCAGCCGCTGACCGGATGCTGACGGGCAACTCAAGCTTGCAACGATTTGCTCACCCGTTCACAGGAGCTCATCATTCATCGCGAACGCGGCCTTGCTGCACGGGGGCTGCCGATGGATGAGTCCGTCAAGCGTGTGAGCTAAGGAATACCCTTGCACTCGAAGCACACAACTCATGCGGTGCGGCGGGCTGGTCGGCCGCGTGGCGGCTGCGACGTTCACTTCAAGGTGCGTCCGCCGGAACTGCTCGGGCGCGATCAGGCATGTCCGCAGGTCTGGGCCAGAACAGCAAAACGCCCACGAACGCGCAGCCCGACAAGACAGTGCTCAAGGGCAGGCCAATATCCATGAACTTGTTCTCCGCCAACCAGTCTCCGATTGCCGTACCGGCGGTGCGAGCGACGGCAACCGTAATCCAGTAAACGGCAACCGTCTGAACGGTGCTCCTGCGTCTCATGAGCAGCGCAAGGCCCAAGATCACACTGAGGCCCACCGCGGCAAGGCCTTGGCCGATCAGGTGAGAGCACACGTCGCCCACCACAGTACCGAACACGCCCGCGGTGAGCATCGCCATCCAATACGTTGCGTTGGTGTCCGGCAATCCCCCGGGTACGCGGGGCGATGCGGCGTACGCTTTGGCCGCGCTCCACGCCAGCAACGCCAACAGCACAGCCAGGCCTGCGGACAAGCCGAAGACCGGAATGCGCAACCTGAATGCGAGATAGTCCGCGATGTTCGTCGCGCCCGTTCGAATGATCATGATGACCAGCCAGTAGTGGACTTCATGCGCCGACTTGTCGAAGCGCTCGACGATGAATACAAGGGCAGCCAGCAGAGCCAGGATAGAGATGCCTTGGACGATGCCGAATTTGCTTGTGTGCGCGTAAAGATCGCCAAGGTTGGTGCCAAAGATGCTGGCCAGTGTGATGCCGGTCCAATACCGGGCATTCACAAAAGGCGTATGGCATTCCTTCATGTACGCACGTTCAGGCCTAGGTGCTCTGCGGTCCAGTCGCTGCTCGTTGCGGCAGCAGCAGCACGCCCACGGCAATGACCGCCAACAGGATCAGCGAGGCATACAGCCGGCTCACTTCAAGGCCACCGTCCGCGACAGGCTTGTCCAACCAATCACCGAGCGTCGCACCCAACGGGCGCGTCAGCACGAAGGCGACCCAGAACAACAGCGTGCGCGACACCTTGCTCCAGAGGTACAAGCCGGCCACCACCACCAGCCCTGCGCCGAACACCAGGGCGCCGCCTTCATAGCCCAACCCGAGGCCTCCACGGTCAGAGCCGGCGACCCAATCGCCCAGCGCGGTGCCCAGCGTCTGGGAGAACATGATCGTGCACCAGTAAAACCATTCGACCCTCGGCGTGGCAACGCTCTGGACGGAGATGCTGCCCTCGGACCGGTACCAGATCACCAGGCTGGCCACCAACGCAGTGGCGACCAGTGCAACGCCGCCAGGGTATCCCAAGCCGACGGTTCGGTCCGCGAAGTCGGCGATGGTTGTGCCCAGCGTGGTCGTGCCCACTATGGTTGCCCAATAGAGAGCAGGATGAAATCTCGCTGTCTTGACTTGCGCGGCGACCAAGCCCAGGAAGATGACAGCGAAGATGGCGGTGCCGATCACGTATCCAAGGTTGAGCGACATGGTCACCCAGTCCCCGCCGGTTTCACCGAGGGTCGTGGCCACAATTTTTATCGCCCAGAAAGTCAGCGTGACCTGCGGCACCTTGGTAATTGCCTCTGCCAACGGGCCGGCGTTCGCGCGCTCATCGGCCTTGAAGATATGCAAGCTCAATCTCAACTCCTGAAAAGGCAGGTGATCCTACATGCAGCATTCGGTCTGATGCTGTAGGACGTGGTCGCAACGCCCGGCATCGGGCCGCGCGCAGGCGCGTAGCATCGGCGCGAGTATGGCCGCGCGCGCGTTGCATTGTGATCGGCAGCACATTCGCGCGTAAAGGTCAAGCAAAGCATTCACCTTGTGAAGCCTCAGCCGTGGCCCGGCGAGGCGCATCATCAGCCGGCCCGACCAACGCGACCAGGGTGCTACGCTTGTTGATCGCCGCACTGAAACACATCGCCCGCATGAAAAAATTATTGGTGTCGACTCTTCTCGCCGTGGTCCTGACCGCATGCGGTGGCGGGGGTGGTGGTAGCTCGAACATCGTCAGCGCCGCCACGGCCGCGACCGCGGCCCCTCAGCGCCTTGTCGGAGAGATCGTGGCGACGCCCGCACAGGTCACCAACGGCGACCTCGCCACCAACGCGGGGTTCGCAGGCAACCTGCCCGCCTCGTATGCAATCCAGGCCGCAGGCAAGGCCCAGATGCTCGACTTGCAGTTCGTGCGCGGGGCCGGCGGCGAAGCACAGCTGGTCGAGTACGCGAAGCAAAACACTTCGCTGCTCACCCCGGGCGTGCGCGTACTGGTCGCGGACGAATTGTTCTGGAATCCCGATTCCGCCGCGCCGGACAGCGACGCGACCTTGCAGCCCCAGCTCGCAGCATTCGCCGACGCCGTCGCGCTGGTGCGCAAGTACGTTCCGCAAGCGAGGGTGGGCGTCACCATCACGCCGTACGCGATGATCGGCCACCCCAACAGCCTGGAGTACGCCAAGCGCGCGCTGGCGCTGGTCGATTGGGTCGGCACCGATGCCTACTGGCTGGGCGGCGACAACGTGCAGGCTCTCGAAGACTGGTCGCGCACGTTCAACGCGACGGCCAAGCAAGCCAACCCTCGGGTCGAGACCTGGTTCATTGCGCAGGCTTTCAAGATGCCGGCATGGGACACGGCAACCTTCAACGCCTTCACCCAGCAACAACTGGCAACCGCCGAAAGCTATGACGCCATCCTGTTCTTTGGCTGGCAGTTCGTGTCCGAAATCGACATCAGCGCCGCCGGGATGAACTTCCCCGCCGCCACACGGGCGCTGTTCAGCAAGTACCTCAATGCTCGCTGAGCTTCATCGACAGCCCGAGCACGCCGGCAAGAAGCATCCGGCTCGCTACCAGCGCGAGTGCTTCGCGCGATCCTGCATATCGGCCATGGCCTTGTTGAACAACTCGTTGGCGATCGCACGCAGCTCGTGCGCCTGATCCTGAGCCTCATCCGGCGGAGTGGGACCGAGCCCGTTCAACGCATTCAGGTGCGCTTGGGCCAGCAGCTTCTCGAAAGTGCGCGCCGCGCGATCCGCCGCTCGC
>JAQGMT010000469.1 GCA_028292185.1 Ramlibacter sp.
CCGGGGCCGATCAATCGCGGCGTGGAAATCGACTCCGCCGTGGTGGACGGCAAGCAGAGCGTGATCCTGCCGCAAGTGACCTTCGGCATCGCGGTGCGCATGGCGGTCATGAGCATCGTGGCGGGGAATGAGGCATGAGCAAGATCCTGATCAAGAACGGCCGCGTCATCGATCCTGCGTCAGGCTTCGACGAGGTGTGCGATGTCGCGGTCGGCGCCGGGCGCATCGTGTCGATCAAGAACGTCGCTTCCAACTTTTCGCCCAGCAAAGTAGTTGACGCCAAAGGGTGCGTGGTCATGCCCGGGCTGATCGATCTGGCGGTGCGCCTGCGCGAGCCGGGCCACGAGCACGAAGGCATGCTCGAAAGCGAAATGGCCGCGGCCGTCGCCGGCGGCGTCACCAGCGTGGTGTGCCTGCCGGACACGGAGCCGGTGCTGGACGAGCCCGGCCTGGTGGAAATGCTGAAGTTCCGCGCCGAGAAGCTGCATCAGGCGCGGGTGTTCCCGCTGGGTGCGCTCACGCGCAACCTGCAAGGCGAGGTCCTCACCGAGATGGTGGAGTTGACCGAGGCCGGATGCGTCGGCTTCAGCCAGGCCGAGGTGCCGCTGGCCAACACGCAGGTGCTGCAGCGTGCGCTGCAATATGCGGGCACCTTCGGCTACACCACCTGGTTGCGCCCACAGGAGCTCTACCTCGGGCGCGGCGTGGCCGCCAGCGGTCCGCTCGCCACCCGCCTCGGCCTGGCCGGCGTGCCGGTGGCCGCGGAAACCATCGCATTGCACACGATCCTGGAATTGGTGGCGGCCACGGGCGCGCGGGTCCACCTGTGCCGTCTGAGCAGCGCCGCGGGCGTGGCGCTGGTGCGCCGGGCCAAGGAAGAAGGCTTGCCGGTGACTTGCGACGTCAGCATCAATTCGCTGCACCTCACCGACAACGACATCGGCTACTTCGACAGCCGCATGCGGTTGAACCCGCCGCTGCGCCAGCAACGCGATCGCGATGCGCTGCGCCAAGGCCTCGCCGACGGCACCATCGATGCATTGGTGTCCGACCACACGCCGGTGGGCGAAGATGCCAAGACGCTCCCGTTCGCGGAAGCCGAGGCGGGCGCCACCGGTCTTGAGTTGCTGCTGTCGCTCGCGCTGAAATGGGGCGAAGAGAGCGGCGCCGGGGTGGCGCGCTCACTGGCGGTGCTGACGCAGCAACCGGCAATGGTGTTGGGCGCGTCCCTGGGTAGCTTGCAGGGCAGTGCCGGCCGGCTGCTCGAAGGCGGCATCGCCGATCTTTGCATCTTCGACCCAAAAGCGGCTTGGGAGGTCACTCCTGCCGCATTGCGCAGCCAGGGCAAGCACACCCCGTTCTCCGGATACGAACTCACGGGACGGGTGCGTTGCACCATCGCCGCCGGCCAACTCGCCTACGAGGCCTGGGGCCGCGGCTGATGCCTGCCCGGTCCTAGCCGCATGAATTCGCTGCGCGCCGCGTGGAGGCTGGGGGGGGCCTTGGTTCACGCCCTGCGCGGTGCGGCCATCATCTTGCTGAAGTTCCCGAGCTGCGATGCGGCACAGCGCGAAGCTCACGTCCAGGCATGGTCGCAGCAGATGCTGGCGGTGCTGGCAATCCGCCTCGAGGTGAGCGGCCAACCCTGCGCCACCGGCCCGATGCTGCTGGTGGCCAACCATATTTCATTCCTGGACATCCTGGTGATGCATGCCACTCGCTATTGTCGGTTCGTCTCAAAGGCCGACGTGATGCACTGGCCGCTGATCGGCACATTGGCCACGGGTGGCGGCACCATCTACATCGAGCGCAACTCGCGACGCGATGCGCTGCGCGTCGTGCACCACGTGGCCGAGAGCCTCAAGCGCGGCGAGGTGGTCGCCGTGTTCCCCGAAGGAACGACCAGCGAAGGCGTCGAACTGCTGCCCTTTCATGCCAACCTGATCCAGGCCGCGGTGTCCGCCAACGCGCCAGCGCAGCCGGTGGCGCTGAACTTTATCGACACGAGCACGCGCGCGTTGAGCCGCACGCCTTGCTATGTGGGGGACGACACTCTCTTGGGCTCGGTGTGGCGCACTCTGGCCGGCCCGCCCCTGACCGCAGTGGTGCGCTACGGCGAACCTCAGCTGCCGCAGGGCCGCGACCGGCGCGCCTGGGCGAGCGACCTACGCAGGGCGGTGGCTGAGTTGCGCTCCGGCTGAAAGACCGCCTGATGCGGCTGAGCGTGAGCTCGGCGTCAGTCGTCGCTCCATTCCGCGCGGCTGCTGCCCGGTTTGGTGAAGACGATTTCGCCGGTGGGAACGTGCACCACGCGGATTTCCTGGCCGGACGGTTTGGTGACGCTCTTGGCGGCCATGGCGACGGCGAGCGAGCGGTCGCTGAAAAAGTATTGCTGAGAACCCCCCACTGGCCACAGGCGGCCGGAAATCGGGTGGCTGCTCTCAACGCGAAAATCTGCAGATGACATTGGTGACCCCTTCTGCTTTCTCTCTCGTGGTTGTCTCTTCG
>JAQGMT010000491.1 GCA_028292185.1 Ramlibacter sp.
TTCGCGCTGTTCGCGTTCGTCCTGTACTTCAACCTGCTGAACCTGGGCCAAAGCTGGGTCACTTCGGGGCGGGCCAGCTTCGGCGGCTTTTTGCTGATGCTTCACGGCGGCGTGCTGGCGGCAGCGTTGCTGTGGCTCGCGATGCAGCACAACAACTGGTCGGTGCGACGGGTCCTGAAACGCAGGTCCGGCGTTCACCTGCCACGCGCGTCATGAAAACCATCCGGCGCCTGATCTACCGCGAAGTTCTGGCCGCGGTGCTGTTCGTCACCGTGGGCTTCCTCGCGCTGTTCTTCTTTTTCGATTTCGTCGACGAGCTGCCCAATGTGGGCAAGGGCGTCAGCGGCTATCACCTGACGCAGGCGCTGGCGTACGTCACCTTGATGATCCCCAGCCACCTGTACGAGCTGCTGCCCATCACGGTGCTGATCGGCACCATCTTCGTCATGGCGCGGCTGGCGCAAAGCTCGGAGTACACGATCCTGCGCACCAGCGGGCTCGGGCCCTGGCGCGCGTTGCGCACGCTGCTGGCGCTCGGCCTGGTCTTCACGCTGCTCACGTTTGCCGCGGGCGATTACCTTTCGCCCGCCGCCGACCGCATGGCCCAGCTCCTGAAGGCGCGGCTGGAAGGAAGCATCAGTGTCGGCCAGACCGGCGCCTGGCTGAAGGAAAGACAGCCCAATCACACTTACAACGTCAACGTGAAGGCGCTCACGCCGGACGGCAACATGCAGGGCGTGCGAATCTTCGAGGCCGACACGCGCGGCCTGCTGGTCTCGGTGTCGCAAGCGGCGAAGGCGCGTTTTTCCGGCGATGGCGCCTGGGTGCTCGAGAATGCGGAGCGCACCTCATTCAACACGCAGGGTGAAGCGGCCAAGGTCGAGCGCGTCAAAGTCCCCAGCCTGCGCTGGCCAACCGAGATCACGTCCGAGATGGTGTCGGTGGCGCTGCTCAAGCCCGATCGCATGAGCACCATCGACCTGTTCCAGTACGTCAGCCACCTCGAAGCCAACGGCCAGACCTCGCAGCGCTACGAGATCGAGTTCTGGCGCAAGCTCTTTTATCCGCTGAGTTGCATGGTGATGGTGGTGCTCGCCCTGCCCTTTGCCTACCTGCACTTTCGCAGCGGCGGCATCACCGGTTATGTGTTCGGCGGCGTACTGATCGGCATCAGTTTCTTCTTGCTGACCAACGTGTTCGGCTACATCGGCAACCTGCAGTTCTGGCGGCCGTGGGTGACGGCGGCCGCGCCAGGATTCATCTATTCGCTGGTCTCGCTGGGCGCTTTCGGCTGGTTGGTGTTGCGACGGTGAGCACCTCGATGCGCAAGGCCATCATCCTGCTCGGGCATGGCTCGCGGGACCCGCTCTGGCGCCGGCCCTTGGAGGCGGTGGCGGAACGACTGCGTGCCTCGCATGCCGGCGTGCCCGTTTGCTGCGCGTTCCTGGAACTCGAGCAACCCGATCTGGCCACCGGCGCCGAGCAGTTGATCGCTGGCGGCATCGAGCAACTGACCATCGTTCCGATGTTCCTGGGCACCGGCAAACATGCACGGGAGGATTTGCCGGTGATGGTGGATGCACTGCGATCGCGCTACCCGACCATGCGCATCGACTTGCGGCCGCCGGTTGGCGAAGATGCTCGTTTGCTCGACCTGTTGGCCTCGATCGCGGGTGAATAGCGGCGCGATTGCATAGACGCTCTAGGGCATAATGAACGCATCCCTTAGAAGAAGCGCGGCATGAACCTCCATCAGTTCCGATTCGTGCAGGAAGCCGTGCGGCGCAACCTGAATCTCACCGAAGCGGCGAAAGCGCTGCACACGTCGCAGCCCGGTGTGTCCAAGGCCATCATCGAACTGGAAGAGGAACTGGGCGTCGAGATTTTTGCCCGCCACGGCAAGCGCCTCAAGCGGGTGACCGAGCCGGGCCAGCACGTGCTCAAGAGCATCGAGCTGATCATGCGCGAAGTGGGCAATTTGAAGCGCATCGGCGAGCAATTCAGCGCCGAGGACAGTGGCACCCTTTCGATCGCGACCACCCATACGCAGGCGCGCTATGTGCTGCCGGTACCGGTGGCCAAGCTGCGCGATGCTTACCCCAAGGTCAACGTCAGCCTGCACCAGGGTTCGCCGGACCAGGTGGCGCGCATGGTGATCGACGAGGTGGCGGAGATCGGCATCGCGACGGAATCGCTGTCGGACTACCAGGAGCTGGTGACGCTGCCTTGCTATGAATGGCAGCACGTGCTGGTGTTGCCGCTGGCGCATCCGATGGCAAAGAAAGAGCGCATCACGCTGGAAGACCTCGCGTCGGAACCGATCATCACGTATCACCCTTCCTTTACCGGCCGCACCCGCATCGACAGCGCCTTTGCGCAGCGCAAGCTGCAGCCGCGCATCGCGCTCGAGGCCATCGATTCCGACGTGATCAAGACTTACGTGCGCCTCGGGCTGGGCATCGGCATCGTGGCGGAAATGGCGGTGCGCGACGACGGCAGCAACAGCGACCTGGTGGTGCGCCCGCTCGGCGCGCTGTTCGGCCAGAACGTCGCTCGCGTGGCCTTCAAGCGCAGCGCCTACCTGCGCAACTTCGTCTATAAATTCGCCGAGCTGCTCTCCGACCGGCTCGACCGCAACCTGATCGCAAAGGCCATGACGGGCCATGCGAATGACTATGAACTCTAATACCGCCGCGAGGACACCTGTCCTGCAAACCAAGTTCCCCACCATGGGCACCACCATTTTCACGGTGATGTCCGCGCTCGCCACCGAAAAAGGCGCTGTGAACCTGGGCCAGGGTTTCCCGGATTTCGATTGCGATCCCCGCCTCATTGCGGCCGTGACCGACGCAATGACGCAAGGGCTGAACCAATACCCGCCGATGACGGGCGTACCCGCCTTGCGCGAGGCCGTGACCGCGAAGATCGAGTCGATGTACGGGCGCCGCTACGACCCCGTCAGCGAAGTCACCATCACAGCCGGTGCGACACAGGCCATCATCACCGCGGTGCTGGCGATCGTGCGGCCCGGCGACGAGGTCATCGTGCTCGAACCGTGCTACGACAGCTACGTTCCGAACATCGAACTGGCGGGCGGCGTCGTCGTTCGGGTGCCGCTGACGCCGGGCACGTTCCGGCCCGACTTCGACAAGATCGCATCCGCCATCGGCAGCCGCACCCGCGCCATGTTGATCAACAGCCCGCACAACCCCAGCGGCACGGTCTGGTCGCGCGCCGACATGCTGAAGCTGCAGGAACTGCTGGCGCCCACCGACGTGCTGCTGATCAGCGACGAGGTGTACGAACACATGGTGTTCGACGGCAAGGAGCATCAAAGTGCCGCCCGTTTCCCGGGGCTGGCCGCCCGCGCGTTCATCGTTTCCAGCTTCGGCAAGACCTATCACGTGACCGGCTGGAAGGTGGGCTATGTGGCGGCGCCGGTGTCGCTGTCGGCGGAGTTTCGCAAGGTGCACCAGTTCAACGTGTTCACCGTCAACACCCCGGTGCAGCACGGACTGGCCGCCTACATGGCCGACCCGCGCCCCCATCTGCAGTTGCCTGCCTTCTACGGCGCCAAGCGCGACCTGTTCCGCGAAGGATTGAAGCGCACCAAGTTCAAGGTGCTGCCCAGCGAGGGCACCTACTTCCAGTGCGTGGATATTTCAGAGGTCAGCGACCTGGATGAAGCGGGCTTCTGCAAATGGCTCACGGCGGAGATTGGCGTGGCCGCCATCCCGCTATCGGCGTTCTACGGCGACGGCTTCGACCAGCGCGTGGTTCGCTTCTGTTTCGCCAAGAAGGAAGAGACGCTGCACCAGGCGCTCGACCGCCTCGCCAAGCTCTAACACTTGATCGGGTTGCGGCAGAACTTCGACAGTTCGCTCACCACGGTCTGCGCCGCGACGGCATTCCTGGCCTTGGGCCCGACGTCCAGGCTCAGCTTCATTTCGTACTTCTTGAAGAACTCATCGAACAGTTCGCCGCCCAGGGTGGCGTAAGCCGTCAAGGTGTCGGCCTTGGGGTCATGCGTCAGCAACACCGCGCACAGGGGCTGCGGCGCCGGGCCTGACATCACTTGCGCGCCCCGCGCCGGGTCGTACTGGCTGTGTTCGGCGCAGCAATGGATCAATCCGTCCTGCACTCCGCGCTGCGCGCGGGTGGGACGAAAGCTGATGAAGCTCACGTCGCGCGTCGGATACACCAGCCGGTGCGCACAGATGGCCGAATACGCCACGATGCTGCGTTGCCGGCCCACGCCGCCAGGCCACGCATAACTGTCGCGGGCGCGCGTGCTGAGCGAGTGCGGCAATGCCGGCTTGGCCAAGTCCAGCAGGAACACCGGCGTGGCTTCGAACGGATAGTGAAAAACGTAGTTGGTGAGCGGCTGCAGGCTCGACGCCCTGACGGGATCGCCCCGCTCGTCGACCAGCAGCGCGCGGTCGTAAAGCCGTGGCTTGGCGTCCGCCCCGAACGCCGGCAGCGCCGCCGAGGCCGAAATGCAAGCGGCGCCGGCCGTACAGGATTCGATGAAGCCGCGTCTGTCCATGATGGCATCAGTAGAACATCTGGGTCGGGGTCTTCACATCGGCTTTGTACCGAAGAACAAAGTAGGCATTCTCTGCCCCCGGCCCGCTGTTCGGAGCGTCGCGCGCCCGCCGGCGGCGGCGTAAAAGCCCACAGTCCACCAGGAGCTTACCTTACCTCAACAGTAGGCGCCTTCCGGCACTGGGCGCTCGGCCGACCGCAGAAGATGGGTTTTCAAGCAAAAACGGAGACCACCATGTCCATATCCCTCATCCTGCTCATCGTCCTGATCCTGTTGCTCGTCGGAGCACTCCCGTCCTGGGGCCACAGCCGCAGCTGGGGCTACGGTCCTTCGGGCGGCCTGGGTCTGGTGGTGCTGATCCTGGTCGTGCTGCTGTTGATGGGAAAGATCTAGCGCCTTCAACGCGCAAGCTGTGGGTTCAGTGAGTGAGCTGAACCCACAGCTTGTCCAGTCGCTTCACGCTCACGGGTTGGGGCGTGCGCAACTCCTGCGCGAAAAAGCTCACGCGCAGCTCTTCCAGCAGCCAGCGAAATTCGCTCATGCGCTCGTCCACCGCACCCTTGCGTTCCGCCACGAGCCGCCAGTAGCGCTGTTCCTGCGGTTTCAGTTCGGCCAATCGCGACGCATCTCGCGCCGGGTCCCCTCGCAATTTTTCCAAGCGCAAAGTGATGGCTTTGAGATAGCGGGGAAAATGCTGCAACTGCGTCCACGGCGTGGCCGCCAAAAACCGTTTGGGCATCAGCCGCTGCAATTGCTGGGTGGCGTCGGCCGTCGCTTCCGGATGGTTTCGGGTGTCCTTGATCTTGCGCAGCGCGCCCGCGTACTCCACCAGGATCGCCGCGCCCAGACGGGCCACCTCGCTGGCGATCAGGTTCAGCCGCCCCCGCCCTTCCTCCAAGCGCCGCTTGAAGCTGGCCTCGTCCGCCGGTAGCGGATCCTGCATGAAGGCGCGCTCGATCGCGACTTCAATGACCTGTTCGCGCAGTTCTTCCTGCGTGCCCAGCGCCATATAGGCGACGGCCATCTTCTGCAGGTCGGGGATGTTCTTTTCCAGGTATTTCAGCGCCTCCTTCAGTTGCAGCGCGATCAAGCGGCGCATGCCGGCGCGATGCTTCGCCGCCGCGACATGCGGTTCGTCGAACACCTCGATGGTGATGCAATCGCCCTGGTCGATCAGCGCCGGAAAGCCGACCAGGCTGGTGCCGCCTTTGCGGACCTCCATCAACTCAGGCAGTTCGCCGAAGGTCCAGGCGGTGTATTTGCGGGCGGGGTCGGCGGGCTTCGCCCCTTCCCCCTTTGGCGGAAGGTTGGGATGGGGACTGCCTCGCGTGGCATCGCCCCGATCCTGCCCTCCCCCGGAGGGGGAGGGTAAAGAGACAGCGCCCGCCCCCGGCGCCGACGCGACCTTCATCCCGGCGAGCGCCTGAAACGCACCGCGCGCCTGCACGCCCAACTCCGCCTTGAGCGCACCGAGGTTGCGGCCGGTCCCGAGCTGGCGGCCATGTTCATCGACGACGCGGAAGTTCATGAACAGGTGCGCGGGCAGCATGTCGAGCTTGAAGTCCGCGCGTTTCACGTCCAGGCTCGTCTGCGCGCGCACGATCTTCAGCAAGGCATCGGTCAGCGAGCCGCTCGTCCACAGGTCCGGCTGCGCCAATTCGGCGGCAAGCCGCGCCGCCGATTCCGGCAGGGGAACGAAGCGAGAGCGGGGCCGTTGCGGCAAGCTTTTCAGCAGCGCCTGCACCTTCTCCTTCAACATGCCCGGCACCAGCCACTCAGCGCGCTCTTCGCTCACCTGGTTCAACACGAACAGCGGCACGGTCACCGTGATGCCGTCGCGCGGGTCGCCGGGCTCGTGCAGATAGCTGGCCGCGCAATCGACGCCGCCCAGGCGCAGTGTTTTCGGAAAGGCGTCGGTGGTGATGCCCGCCGCCTCGTGCCGCATCAACTCATCGCGCGTCAGCTTCAACAGCTGCGGATCGGCACGGCCGGCGACGCGGTACCAGCCTTCGAAGGTCGCGCCGCTGAACACGTCGCGCGGGATGAACTTGTCGTAGAACGCGAAGATCAGCTCCTCGTCCACCAGCACATCCTGCCGCCGCGCCTTGTGCTCGAGCTCTTCGACCTGCTTGACCAGTTTCTGGTTGGCGGCCAGGAACGGCAGCCGAGTCTCCCATTGCCCGGCCACCAAGCCTTCGCGGATGAAAATCTCGCGCGCCCCTTGCGCGTCGACGCGCGCGAACGGCACCCGTCTTCCGCTGTACACCACCAGCCCGTAGAGCGTGGCGCGTTCCAGCGACATCACTTCCGCGGCCTTCTTCTCCCAATGCGGATCGAGCAACTGCTTTTTCAGCAAGTGCCCCGCCACCTCCTCGATCCACAGCGGCTCGATGTTGGCGATGCCGCGGCCGAACAATCGCGTGGTCTCCACCAGCTCGGCGCAGACGATCCAGCGGCCCGGCCGCTTCTTCAGGTGCGCGCCGGGATGGCGGTAGAACTTGATGCCGCGCGCGCCGAGGTAAACGTCCTCCTCTTCGAGCTTGCAGCCGATGTTGCCCAGCAGGCCCGCCAACATCGACTTGTGCAATTCCTCGTAGCCGGACGGCTGTGCATTCAGCTGCCACTTGTGTTCGGCCACCACCGTATGCAATTGGCTGTGGATGTCGCGCCACTCGCGCACGCGCCGGATGTTGATGAAGTTCTGGCGCAGCAGCTGTTCGTATTGCCGATTGGAAAGCTTGTGGCTGGCTGTGCCCCCACCCCTGCCCTCCCCCAGAGGGGAAGGGTGTGATGCAGCTTGAGGAGGTCCTCTCCTTCCTCCTTTGGGGGAAGGTTGGGATGGCGGCACGCGCGGGCCGCCGCGCGCTTCATCCAGCCAGTTCCACAACCAGAGGTAGCCCGAGAACTCGCTCTTCTCGTCGTCGAACTTTGCGTGTTGCTGGTCGGCCTGGGCCTGCAACTCCATGGGCCGGTCGCGCACGTCCTGCACCGACAGCGCCGAGGCAATCACCAGCACCTCGGCCAGCGCGCCGCGCTCGCGCGCCTCCAGGATCATGCGGCCCACGCGCGGGTCCAGCGGCAACTTTGCGAGCTGCGCGCCCAGCGCGGTCAACTCATTGGCATCGTCCACCGCGCCCAGTTCGTTGAGTAGCTGGTAGCCGTCGGCGATGGCCCGCCGCGACGGGGCCTCGAGAAACGGGAAGTCCTCCACCGTACCCAATCGCAGCGCCTTCATCCGCAGGATCACACCGGCGAGCGACGAACGCAGGATCTCGGGATCGGTGAAGGCCGGGCGGCCGGCGAAATCCTTCTCGTCGTACAGGCGGATGCAGATGCCGTTCGCGACTCGCCCGCAACGCCCGGCGCGCTGGTTGGCCGCAGCCTGGCTGATCGGCTCGACCAGCAACTGTTCCACCTTGCTGCGAAAGCTGTAGCGCTTGACGCGCGCGGTGCCCGCATCGATCACATAACGGATGCCGGGCACCGTGAGCGAAGTTTCCGCCACGTTGGTGGCCAACACGATGCGCCGCCCGCTGTGGCTGTCGAAGATGCGCTCCTGCTCGGCCTGCGACAGGCGCGCGAACAGCGGCAGCACCTCGGCGTTGCGCGTCAAGGGACTGTGCGCCAGGTGCCCGCGCAGGTAATCGGCGGCCTCGCGGATTTCGCGCTCGCCCGGCAGGAACACCAGAATGTCGCCACCGCCACCGCCCTGCCACAGTTCGTCGACCCCGTCCGCGATGGCTTCGTTCAAGCCGTAGTCGCGCGACTCCTCGAACGGACGCCAGCGCTGCTCCACCGGGAACATCCGTCCCGAGACATAGACGATGGGCGCATCCCCTTTGGCGCCGGCGAAATGCTTGGCGAAGCGGTCGGCATCGATGGTGGCCGAGGTCACCACCACCTTCAGGTCGGGCCGGCGCGGCAGGATCTGGCGCAGGTAGCCGAGCAGGAAATCGATGTTCAGGCTGCGCTCGTGCGCCTCGTCGATGATGATGGTGTCGTAGGCATTGAGCAGCGGATCGGTCTGGGTTTCGGCGAGCAGGATGCCGTCCGTCATCAGCTTGACCGAAGCGTCGCGCGAGAGCCGGTCCTGGAAGCGCACCTTGTAGCCGACCACTTCGCCCAGCGGCGTGTTCAATTCGTCGGCGATGCGCTTGGCGACGCTGGACGCGGCGATGCGGCGCGGCTGCGTATGCCCGATGAGGGGAGCCCGTGGCTGGCCGGGCGGATAGTTCAGTTTGCCCCGCCCCATCGCCAGGGCGATCTTCGGCAACTGCGTGGTCTTGCCCGAGCCGGTTTCGCCGCAGACGATGATCACCTGGTGCGCGGCCATCGCCGCCATGATTTCTTCGCGCCGGGCGGATACCGGCAGCGATTCGGGGAAAGTGATACCTAGGGGCGTCAAAACGGGCAGCTGTTCAAGCAAAGCCCGTGATTATCGGCGCTGGCGCCGCTCAGCCGGCGTCGGGCTGCAGCTCGGTGATCTCTCCGCCGGGGGGCTGCCACGCCAGCCGGCTGGGGTAGGACCACGCGGTGAGCGACATGCCACGCGCGGCGGCGACCGCCTGCGAAGGCCGCAACTGAGCGCCGGCGGCCAGCACCCCAACGCCCACCTCGGCGGCCCACTCCGTGCGGCCCGTTTCCAGGTCGGCGGGCGCCCGGCTGGTGCTCAGCACCAGCGGGCGGGAGAGCCGCTCGCGCACCAGCGTCGCCAGTTGCACCAGCCGCTTGGTGTCCGTAGCGTCGTGCAGCAACAGCAGAAAACCGTCTTCACCCAGCCGCCCCATCTCGACGCCCGCGGGTACGTGGCGGCGCAGCCGGCCGGCGCAAATGAACAGCGCGTGATTGAACGCCGTGCGTCCGTGCAGGTTCTCCAGCGTACGCAGATTCGCGATGGTGACGGCGATGACACCGAGCGGCGTGCCCGCCGCGTCGCGCCCGAAAAACAGGTCGCCCACCAGCTGACCGGTTTCACGATGGGAGCGCATGCGGGTCACGGGGTCGTAGCTGGGCCCGTGGGCCAGCACCTCGGAGAGTTCGAGCAGGTAGGAGTAGCGTGCCCACAGCGCGGTCGCCATCGTCGCGAGGTACACCATGCCGGCCACCGCCGAAATCGCGTGCAGCGGCCAACCCGGGCTGCCCTCGATGGCAATCCAGCTCAAGCCGGCTGTTGCCACCAGCATCACGAAAACGCCGAGCATCGCCACGCGCGCCAGCCGGTCACCGCGCAGGGCGCTGCGAAGGGTCAGGCCGAGGTTGATGCAGCCGACGCCGAGGGCCATCAGCGAACCCAGGAGCAGCGACTCCAGCGCGTCGAGCGCCCATCCGAGTGCCAACACCACGCTGCCTGCGGTGACCATCAACACATACGCTCGCTGCGCCGTCGCGCGGCGGCGCAGCAGCCCCAGCAGCGAGAGCAGCATCAGTCCCAGGATCACCGTGGTGACCACGGCAACATGGGCTTGCAGGCGCTGGCCCGCGGCGCCTGCGACCGGCAGCCAGCCGAGATAGGCGACGGCGAACAGGCCGGATATCAATGCCGACAGCGCCGCCATCAGGGCGACCCGCTGCAAGGAGCGAGCGAATGCACCCAGGGACGCCGCGAGCATCAGCGCCACCGTGCCGAAATAAGCGCCCCAGAAAGCGACCGCGACCTTGTCCATCTTCCTGACATTAGCGCAAAGCGCCGCGGGCCGGCAGAGTGTTTCCCTTACACTGTCCTTACATTCGATGAGACGCGTCCCAGCCCCTGATGTCCACCGTCTTTAATTTCACATTCGTGCCCTGGTTCCGCTCGGTGGCGCCGTACATCCACATGCACCGGGGCAAGACCTTCGTGGTGGGGATCGCGGGCGAGGCAATTGCCGCCGGCAAGCTTCAGAACATCGCCCAGGACCTGGCCTTGATCCAGAGCATGGGCGTGAAGGTGGTGCTGGTGCACGGCTTCCGCCCGCAGGTGAACGAGCAGCTGCGCGCCAAGGGCCACCCGGCCAAGTATTCGCACGGCATGCGGATCACCGACGAAGTGGCGCTCGATTCCGCCCAGGAAGCGGCCGGCCAGCTGCGTTATGAGATCGAAGCGGCCTTCAGCCAGGGGCTGCCCAACACGCCCATGGCCGGTTCGACGGTGCGGGTGATCTCGGGCAATTTCATCACCGCCCGGCCGGTCGGCGTGCTCGATGGCGTGGACTTCCAGCACTCGGGCATGGTGCGCAAGGTGGACGTGGGCGCGATCATGCGCACCCTCGACTTCGGCGCGATGGTGCTGCTGTCGCCCTTCGGCTTCTCGCCGACCGGGGAAGCCTTCAACCTCACCATGGAAGAAGTGGCCACCAGCGTGGCGATCGCCTTGCAGGCCGACAAGCTGATCTTCCTGGCGGAGATCCCGGGCGTTCGCGTCAAGCCGCTCGAACCCGGAGGCGAAGACAATCCGATCGACACCGAATTGCCGCTGGCGGCGGCCGAACAGCACCTGGCCAGCCTGCCCGGCGCGAACAAGCCCACGGATACGGCGTTCTACCTGCAGCATTGCGTCAAGGCCTGCAAGGCCGGAGTCGAGCGCAG
>JAQGMT010000007.1 GCA_028292185.1 Ramlibacter sp.
CTGCACCAGTTGTACAAGCCGGTGCCGGGCAAGTTCAAGGACCACATCGCGATCCCCAAGGTCAACGGCTACCAGTCGCTGCACACCACCCTGGTCGGACCATCGGGCGTCAATGTCGAATTCCAGCTGCGCACCGAAGCCATGCACCTGGTGGCCGAGTCCGGCGTCGCGGCTCACTGGTTGTACAAGGCGAGCGAGCTCGAGGGCGAAAGCGCCGACCGCCTGGGCACAAAATGGCTTCAGTCGCTGCTGGACATCCAGCACGAGACGCGCGACGCGGCGGAGTTCTGGGACCACGTCAAGATCGACCTGTTCCCCGACGCCGTCTACGTGTTCACGCCCAAGAGCCAGATCATGGCGCTGCCGCGCGGCGCCACGGTGGTCGATTTCGCCTACGCCATCCACAGCAACATCGGCGACCGCACCGTCGCGGCGAAGATCAACAACGTGCAAGTGCCGCTGCGCACCGAGCTGAAAAACGGCGACGTGGTCGAAGTGGTGACGGCGCCCGTCTCGACGCCCAATCCTGCCTGGCTGGGCTTCGTTCGCACCGGCCGTGCCCGTTCCAAGATCCGGCACCACTTGAAGACGCTGGCGCAGGCGGAGTCGCAGGAGCTGGGCGAGAAGTTGCTGACCCAGGCGGTGCGCGCCGAAGGCCTGGAGCGGCTGCCGGCCGATGACGAAGATCATCACTCCATCTGGGAAAAGCTGCTGCGCTTCACCGGCAGCCGCAGCCGCGACGAGTTGCTCACCGACATCGGGCTGGGCAAGCGCATCGCCAGCATCGTGGCCAAGCGGCTGGTGACCATGCTGGCCGAGCGCGGCGAAAAGCCCGACGCCTTGCTGATCACGCGCGAGCGCTACACGGCGCACGAGAACGTCTCGCAAGGCGAGGTGGTGCTGGACGGCAGCGAGAACGCGTCGGTGCAGTTCGCCACCTGCTGCAGGCCGGTGCCGGGCGACACCATCCTGGGTTACCTGGGCCGCGGCGAGGGCCTGGTGGTGCACATCGAGGACTGCGCGGTGGCCAAACGCCTGCAGCACAAGGACAGCGAGCGCTTCATCAGCGTCGAATGGGCCGACGAGCCGGTGCGGCCGTTCGAGACCAGCCTGCTGGTGACGGTGAGCAACGGCAAGGGCGTGCTTGCGCGTGTCGCGGCTGCGCTGGCCAGCGCCGAAGCCGACATCACGCACGTTGACATGGGCGACGACAGGGCCCAGGACGCGATCGACCTGCGCTTCCTGGTGGCCGTGCGCGATCGCACGCATCTGGACGCCGTAATGCGGGTGCTCAAACGCACCACGTCGGTGATGAAGGTGCAGCGCGGAAAGCCGGGCGTCAGCGGGTCCTAGTCGGCTGCGCGCAGAGCTGAAGATCCGTTCCGCAAGGACTCAGCCTTGCGCCGGCGCCGGATAGCTGACGCGCAGGATCTCGATCTCCTGCGGGCCCAGCGGCGTGACCAGCTTGACCACTTCCCCTTCGCGCGCTTTCAGCAAGGCCCGCGCGATCGGCGAGACCCAGCTGACCTGCCCGTGCGCGCTGTCGGACTCGTCGATGCCCATGATGGTCACCGTGCGCTCCTGGCCGGACTCCTCCACATAAGTGACCGTCGCACCGAAAAACACCTGGTCGTGTCCGTGGTGCACGGTGGGATCGACCACTTCCGCAAGCTCCAGGCGCTGCGTGAGAAAACGGATGCGGCGGTCGATCTCGCGCAAGCGCTTCTTGCCGTAGATGTAGTCGCCGTTTTCCGAGCGGTCGCCGTTGCTCGCGGCCCAATGCACCACTTCCACCACCTTGGGCCGCTCCTCGTCGATCAGCTGCAGCAGTTCGCTTCGCAAAGCCGCGTAACCCTTCGGCGTCATGTAGTTCTTGCCGCCCGCAGGAAGATCGGGCAGGACGCTGTCCTGCTCCTCGTCGTCGCTGTCGGTCTCGCGCGTGAAAGCCTTGCTCATGGGACAAGCATAGCGAAGCATCAAGCCCGCTGATGAAACTGCGGTTACAAGCCGTAGCACTACGGTGGACGGCTCCTACATTGCCCTGCGCGCACTCCTACGCCTGCGCGTGCCGCGTTCGTGCAACATCAGCGAACTCAGGAGAAACGATGGCAGTAGTTGCAGGATCTTCCACGGCCGGAGCGGCCGCCAGCGACAGGCAGTCGGCCGCCGCAAATGACGCGGCCGCCTCGCCGCCGGGCCGGCGTTCGCGTGCGGGCGCGGAAGCGGCGCGCTACGGCGTCTTGCGGCGGCTCGCGCCGGCGCTCAAACACGACATGGTCGTGAACCTGCAGGCGATCTCGATGATGGCCGAGGTCTTGAACGCCAGGCTGGAGCGCGGTTCGCCCGCCCCCGCCGAATTCCACGCGAGCATTTCCAAGCTCAATCGGCTGGCGCGCGAGGCGGTGGCCAGCTGCCTGAAGGTCGCCTCATGGCTTGAGCCGGGTGAAGACGAGGGCGTGCGCCTCACCGAAGGCGTGGACGACTGCCTTTCATTGCTGGCCAGCAACTTCAATTTCCGCGGCTTCCTGGTCACCCAGGAGGTGCCCGACAGCACGTTCCAGGTTTCGCGCGTCGTGTTGCGCCCTCTGCTGGTCGCCTCCTTGATCACGCTGACCGACGCGGCGCAGGGTCCGTGCGAGGTTCACGTGAAGGCGGAAGTGGTCTCGGGCATGGCGGAAGTGTCGGTTCGCATCAGCCCGCGCAAGGACGAGTTCCAAGGTCTGCCCTTCGAGGCGAATTACCGCGAACTTGAGTGGCAGGACGTGCAGGCCCTGGCCTTGGCCGAATCGGTCGAACTCGTGCGCGGCAACGACCACATCCTGATGCGCATGCCACGTGCGATCGCCAACGCACCCCTGCAGATCGCGCCCGTGTAGGGCTCAGTCCAGAGTCTCCATAAACGCCTCGAGTTCGTCGATCGGCAGCGGCTTGCAGAACAGGAATCCCTGGTACTCGTAGCAGCCCTGCTGCGCCAGGAAGGCGCGTTGAGCCTGCGTTTCGACGCCCTCCGCGATCACGCCCAGCCCCAGGCTCTGCGCCAGGCCGATGATGGTCCGCGCGATGGCGGCGTCGTTGGCATCGGTGAGGATGTCCTTGACGAACTCCCGGTCGATCTTCAGTTGGTCCAGCGGCAGGCGCTTGAGGTAGGACAGCGAGGAATAGCCCATCCCGAAGTCGTCCAGCGAGAGCGTTACACCCATCGCCTTTAAGCTGCCCATCTTGGCCACGGTCACCTCGATGCCGTGGGCCAGCAGACTCTCGGTAAGCTCGAGCTTGAGCTTGTGCGGCGCGATGCCCGAGTTGGCGATGGCCGTCATCACCTCATCGACGAACGACGGGTCGCGGAACTGGCGCACGCTGACGTTGACCGCGATGCTCAGGTGGCTGCGTTGCGGGTGCCTCGACCACTCGGCCAATTGCGCGCAAGCCTGCTCCAGCACCCAGCGTCCGATCGGGACGATCAGCGAAGTTTCTTCGGCCGTGGGGATGAAGTGCGCGGGCGGCACCATCTCGCGGTTGGGGTGGCGCCAGCGCAGCAGCGCCTCGACACCGGTCATGCGCCCGTCCGCGCCCACCTGCGGCTGGTAGTCGATCAGGAACTGGCCTTCGCGCCAGGCCTGCCGCAGGTCGGTGGCCAGCGTCGCGTTGGCGGTGACCACCGCCTGCATCTCCGGATCGAAGAAGCGCACCGTGTTGCGCCCGGCGTTCTTGGCCTGGTACATCGCCAGGTCCGCCTGCTTGAGCAATTCGCTGACCGACCAGGGCGCGCGGCCGAACAGGGTGACACCGATGCTGCAAGTGCTGTGGTGCAGGTGCCCCGAGAGCACGTAGGGTTCGCCGAGCCTCGCCAGGATGCGTTCGCTGACGATGCGTGCACCGGCAGTGGGCTCGAGGGGCTTGTAGCCGCTGTTTTCCAGCAGGATGACGAACTCGTCCCCGCCCAGCCGCGCCACCGTATCGCCGCGCGCCACGCACGAGCGCAGCCGTTCGGCCACCAGCTGCAGCAGCTGGTCGCCCTTCTGGTGTCCCAGCGTGTCGTTGAGCACCTTGAAGTTGTCGAGATCGATGAACATGAGCGCACCCTCGCGCGGGCGGTCATGGTCGGACAAAGCGCGTTGCAAGCGGTCCAGCAACAACTGGCGATTGGGCAGGCGCGTCAGGGGGTCGTAGAAGGCGAGGTACTGGATCTTCTCCTCGGCCATTTTTCTTTCGGTGATGTCCCGGCCAACCGCCACCCAATGGGTGAGCTTGCGCGCTTCGTCCCACACCGGCGAGACCTCCAGATCCACCCAGAACGCTTCGCCGCTTTTCTTGTAGTTGATCAGGTCGACCCGCGCCGGCTCCCACTGCTCCATCGCCGCGCGGAGGCGATCGAGCTCGCTGCGCTGCGTGCCTGGCCCCTGCAACAGGCGGGGCGTGCGGCCCAGCACTTCTTCGGGCGCGTAGCCGGTGCGCCGCTCGAACGCCTCGTTGACGAAGACGATGCGCGGCCCGGGCTCGCGAAACGGTCCGGCCTCGGTGATGATCACGATATCGTTGAGCCTGGCGATGCTGCTCTCCAGCAGCCTCAGGTGCTCTTGCGACTTGTGGCGCGCCGTGACATCGCGCAGGTGCAGCGCCAAGCCGGCGCCGAAGGGATAGCCCCGCACTTCGATGCGGCTGGACAGGTTGGCGTCCAGTTCCTCGGCCTCCAGCACAGTGCCCGCGGCGCAACTGCGCCGGAACTGTTCCTCCAGCCGCATGCGCACCGTCTTCTGGAACGAGCTCCAGACCGGCAAGCCCAGCAGTTCGCGCCCGGCGCGGTGCAACAGTTGCTCGGCTTCCTCGTTGACGTACGTGAAGCGGCCATCGCGGTCCACTGTCGCGAAGGCCTCCCCGCTGCCCATCGCCCCGCTCATGCTCACCGCATGACGCAGCAGCGTGCCCGTGCGGTGACCCTGCGGTGCTATGTCCTGCACCGCGCCTTCGACGCCAATCACCGCCGCGCTGGCGTCGTGCACCGGATGGCCGACGGCGCGGACCCACACGCGCCGTCCAGTGAGCGTGACGATCTGCATTTCCTCATCGAAGGGCTGCCCTTGCGTCGCGCAGGCCTCGACCAGCGCGACGATCTTGGCGCGCCACTCGGGTGCGTAGAAATCGAACGCCTTGTCGCGCGGCGGAACGTAGCCGGGCGCAGCATCGTGAATGGCCGCGAGCTGATCGGACCACTGCAGGCGGTCGCTCTTGAGATCGAGGGTCCACACGCCGACGAACGCGGTGCGCTCCAGCATCTTCAGCAAGGAACTCGCGCGGCTTGAAGGATCAGTTTGCATGACAGCGGATTATTTCTGCAACTGCATCGATTAGTGTTTTGTGTGCAGGCTTATTTTCGAGGTAGGCGTGGTCCTACCGGCGGACGCGGGCTAGTCCGGGTGTGAGGACAAACCTCAGCATTGCATCATGACAGGCCGCATCTCTACACCTGATTCGAGTTCCCAGTGTTTCTGCAAGCTTTTGTGATCGAAGACAACGCCACCATCCGGGAGAACCTGATCGGTACGTTGGAGGAGCTCACCTGCGTGAAAGTCGCCGGAACGAGCGCGACCGAGGGCGACGCGCTGCAGTGGCTGGAGCAAAACGGCGAACATTGGGACCTGGTCATCGTGGACCTGTTCCTGAAGCAAGGCAGCGGAATCCATTTGGCGCAATGCATCAAGCGGCGCCGCACCAGCCAGAAGATCGTGGTGTTCAGCAACTACATCAACGCCAGCGTTCGCAAGCGCTGCGCCCAGATCGGGGTCGACGCCGTGTTCGACAAATCCACGGAGATCGACGCGCTGGTGGATTACTGTGCGCACCAGTGCTTCCGGGTGTCGCAGGCACAGGCAGCGGCCGCCTGAACTCAGCGCAGGGGTCCTGCGCTGAAGTGCTTGGATGACGGGGTGGCGCGTGCAAAGCGCGAGGATGCTTACACTCGTCGTTCATGCCGAATCCCAAGCGCGCCCCCCTCTACATCACGATGCACGATAGCGACAACGTCGCCATCGTCGCGAACCCCGGTGGCCTGCCGCCGGGAACCGTTTTCCCCTCGGGCCTCACCTTGCGCGACCACGTGCCGCAAGGCCACAAAGTGGCGCTGGCGAATCTTGCCGAAGGCGATGCGGTGCGCCGCTACAACGTGCCCATCGGCTACGCCGTAAAAGACATCCCGGCCGGCAGCTGGGTGCACGAACGTCTGCTCAAAATGCCGCAGGCGCGCTCGCTCGACAATCTGCCGGTGGCCACCGCAAAGCCGGAGCCGATGCCGCCGCTGCAGGACTTCACCTTCGAGGGCTTTCGCAATGCCGATGGCTCGGTGGGAACCCGCAACATCCTCGCCATCACGCAGACCGTGCAGTGCGTGGCGGGCGTCACCGATTTCGCCGTGCAACGCATCAAGGCCGATTTGCTGCCGAAATACCCCAATGTGGACGACGTCGTCGCGCTGGAGCACGGCTACGGCTGCGGCGTGGCCATCGACGCCCCGGATGCCGTGGTGCCGATCCGCACCTTGCGCAACATCAGCCTGAATCCCAATTTCGGCGGCGAGGTGATGCTGGTGAGCCTGGGCTGCGAGAAGCTGCAGCCGGACCGGCTGATGCCGCCCGGGACGATCCCGCTGGTCGATGAGCGCGATGCAGCCGGCGACGGCGGCGATAGCAAGCTCGACGTGGTCTGCCTGCAGGACGAGGCGCATGTGGGTTTCATGTCGATGGTCGAATCCATCGTGCGCCAGGCGGAAGTGCACCTGAAGCGGCTCGACGCGCGACGGCGCGAAACCGTGCCCGCCAGCGAACTGGTGGTGGGCGTGCAGTGCGGCGGCAGCGATGCATTCTCGGGCGTAACCGCCAATCCAGCCGTTGGTTTTTGCACCGACCTGCTGGTTCGCGCCGGCGCCAGCGTGATGTTCTCCGAAACGACCGAGGTGCGCGACGGCATAGCGCAGCTCACGGCTCGCGCGACGACGCCCGAAGTCGCGCAGGCGCTGATCCGCGAGATGGCGTGGTACGACGCATACCTGCAGCGCGGCAGCGTGGACCGCAGCGCCAACACAACGCCGGGCAACAAGATGGGCGGCCTGTCCAACATCGTCGAGAAGGCGATGGGCTCGATCGTGAAGTCAGGGTCCGCGCCGATTTCGGGCGTGCTGGCGCCCGGCGAGAAGCTGCGGCAAAAGGGCCTGACCTACGCGGCGACGCCCGCCAGCGATTTCATTTGCGGGACCCTGCAGCTTGCCGCCGGCATGAACCTGCACGTGTTCACCACCGGCCGCGGCACGCCTTACGGCCTGGCCGAAGTGCCGGTGATCAAGGTCGCGACGCGCAGCGATCTGGCGCGGCGTTGGCACGACTTGATGGACGTCAACGCCGGCACGATCGCCGACGGCACCGCGACCGTCGAAGAAGTGGGATGGGAGTTGTTCCGGCTGATGCTCGACGTTGCCAGCGGCCGCAAGAAGACGTGGGCCGAGCAATGGAAATTGCACAACGCGCTGGTGCTGTTCAATCCGGCGCCGGTGACTTGAGGGCGACGCTCGCCCGCAGCCGATCGAGGATGGGGCGACCACAGATGGCAGGCGCCCTTATCCTTCGCGCTGGAGCAGCCGCCCCAGCTTGGCGTGCCTAGGACCATCCATGAGCCAATTCCTGAACCCGTTCCCAAAGTACATGCAGATCCGGCAGCTTCTGTTGCGCAGGCTGCAGCAGGAGTTCCGACCTGGCGACCCGTTTCCAAGCGACAAGGCTTTGATGAGCGAGTTCGGCGTATCGCGCGAAACGGTTCGCGAGGCCTTGCACGGTCTCGCCGAGGATGGGTGGATCGCGCGGCACCGTGGCCAAGGCACGTTCGTCCTTGAGGCGCCGTCGCCCAAACAGGCAGATCGCCGCATCTCTGGACTCGCCGAGGACTTGAGCGACTTGCATGCGGACACCGAGAGCAAGGTACTGGAAAAAGGGGTCGTTCGCGTTCCGCTTGACATTGCCGCGCGCTTGCATTCGGGCGCCGATGAGTCGGCCTACAAGTTCGTGCGCGTGCGCTTCTTCGAAGGGGAGCCCCTGTCGTACGTGGAAACCTACCTGCCGATCGACATCGGGCAGCGACTGGCCCGACTGGACCTCGAACGCAGTTCGATCATGGCGAAGTTGCGCCAGACATTGAAGGTGCCGTTCACCGAGAAAAGCCAGACGATCGAGGCCGTGGTCGCCGATGCGATGGTGGCCCGCCTGCTGCAGGTGCCAGTAGGCGCCCCGCTGCTTCTCATCAGCCGGCTGCTGATGGTGGGCGTGCCTGAACGGCCCATGTTGTTCCGCTCGCACTTTCGGGCGGATCGCTATTTCTATACGGTGCAACTGGCGCAACCCCGACCTGCCAGGAGCAGTGCCGCGAAGTCGACCCCGAAGCGCCGCCGCACCGCCTGACCCGGCCGTTGACAGCGCGACCGCCGCAGCCTAACATCCGGTAGACCGTACATTTAATGTACGCTCTTCAAAACTATACCAAGAGGGGTTTCGGATGATCGTGGCAATTCTGGGCGCCGGCAGCGTCGCGTTGGCCAATGCATGCTGGCTCGCCAAGGAAGGACATATCGTTCGCATCTGGTCGGCGCTCGACGAAGAACGCAAGGAACTGAAGATCGCGGGCCGCCTTACCTACGACGGCATCGCGACCGGTACGGTCAAGGTCGAAGTTGCAGACGATGCCCATTCCTGCATCGCCAACGCGGACGTCGTCATGATCGCGGCACCGGCCTTTGCGCATGACGAGCTCATCGCCGCGGCCGCCCCGCACATTAGCAACGAACAACTGGTGGTGTTTCACCCGGTCACTGGCTTGAGTTCGCTGCTGCTGTCGAAGGCGCTTAGCGCCCGCGGCGTCAAGGCGGTGATCGCCGACCTCTCGACCAGCCTGTTCACGACGCGGCGCGACGGATTCTCATCGGTGCGCATTCTCAAGATCAAGGACCAGATCGATATCGCGACGCTGCCGGCCGCACGGGCGCAGCGCGCCGCGGCGACGCTCGCGGGGTTGTTCGGCGATCGCTTCCGCATCGAAGCGAACGTTCTGGCCATCTCCCTGAACAACCACAACCCGATCTATCACGTCGGGCCGATGCTCTGCAACCTGAGCCGCGTGGAACGCGAAGAAGATTCGATCTACTGGGACTGGATCACGCCCGGCGTCTCCCGCCTGGTGCGCCTGCTCGACGACGAAAGGCTCAAGGTGGTTCGCCACTACGGCACCAACGAAGTGACGGTCGACGACTATTTTCGCGAGGCCCATGGCGTAAAGGCGGACAGCCTTGCCGCCATATTTCCCGCGGTCAGCCGCAAGCTGGGCGGCCCGATCGGCCCCCATGGCCTGAATCACCGCTTCGTGCTGGAGGACGTGCCCTTCGGGCTCGTGTTCTTCTGGTCGCTCGGTCAGGCAGCCGGCATCGACATGCCCAGCACGCAATCCGTCATCCAGCTGACGTCGAGCATCTGGGAGCGGGATTTCGTGAACGAAGGCCGGACCATGCAGCGCCTTGGGCTCCATGGTTTGGGCCGCGAAGAATTCGACCGGGTCATCGCGCACGGCTTCGCCTGATCCGCAACC
>JAQGMT010000260.1 GCA_028292185.1 Ramlibacter sp.
GTCAGTGTCGGCAAGCCTGAGCAGAAGATTCGAGTTGCTTGAGGTCCATGGATGGCCGCGCGCGCTCGACGATTCGGAAATTATGCAGCAGTGCCACAAATGCCTCGCTCAAGAAAAAGGCCGCCCCTAGGCGGCCTTTTGCGCGTTCGCGCTACTTTCTATCGCGCTGATCAGCGGATCTCGGTGCGGTCTTCGGCCTGCTCGCCCTCGGCCTTGCCGTTTTTCTTGGCTTTGCTGCTGATCTTGCCGTTGCCCTTGCCCGCTTTGCCGGTCATGCCGGCGTCGCCCGAGGCGCCCATGCTGCCCGTGGCCCCTGCGGTGCCGGTCGAGTCCGTCGCGGCGCCGGTCGAGCCCATCGTGTCAGCGCCCGTGCGCATGGCGCGCTTGTCGGCGGTGGTCGTGTGATTGGTGCCCACGTTAGCCGCGCCGGTACCGCTGGGGGTGTTGGAGCCCGCGAGGTCACCCGTGTCGACGCCCGTTTTTGCGGGCGATTGCGCAAGCGCCGCGCCTGTGGCGAAAGTTCCGGCCAGGAGGATGCTGAGTAGTTTGTTCATTGGAATAAGGTCCCTAGTAGAAACGCCCGCAACGTGCGGGCGAGTGATAAGAATCGTTCATCTGCCGCGCCTGGGCTGTCGGACAGCGCCGCCAATGCCTGCGTTCGCAGGCTGACACAAGCGCGGCAGTGCGGCAAAAAAAAGGCCGCTGAGGCGGCCTTTACTGCTGGGCGGCACAGCGGCCGTGGGCTTACTTCTTGTCGCCCCCCGGCACCTTGCCTTCAACGCCCTTGACGAAGAAGTTGATGCCGCCGAGTTGCTCGTCGCTGCCGGTCCATTCCTTGCCGTCCGCGCCCTTGATGGGCTTGCCGTCCTGGCCCGTGATCGGGCCCTTCCAGATGGAGAAGCTGCCGTCCTTCAGGCCGGCCTTCACGGTCTCCAGCTTCTTCTTCGCGTCTTCCGGCACATCGGCCGCCACCGAGACGAAGTCGATCGCACCTTCCTTCACGCCCCACCAGATCTTGGTGGGCGAGGTCTTCCATTTGTTCTCCAGCACCTCACGCACGGTGGACACGTAATACGGCGTCCAGTTGATCACCGCCGAGCCGAGGTGGGCCTTCGGGCCGTAAGCGGTCATGTCGCTGTCCCAGCCGAATGCGCGCTTGCCCATCTTCTCGGCCGTTTGCAGCACGGCCGACGAATCGGTGTTCTGCATCAGCACGTCGGCGCCGCCGTTGATCAGCGACGTCGCGGCCTCGGTTTCCTTCGGCGGCGCGAACCATTCGTTCACCCACACCACCTTCACCTTGACCTTGGGGTTCACCGATTGCGCGCCCATCGTGAAGCTGTCGATGTTGCGCACCACTTCCGGAATGGGAATCGAGCCGACCACGCCCAGCGTGTTGGTCTTGGTCATGGCGCCCGCAATCAAGCCGGCCATGTACGCGCCTTCGTAGGTGCGGCTGTCGTACGCGCGCAGGTTGTCCGCGCTCTTGTAGCCGGTGGCGTGCTCGAACTTCACGTCCTTGGCGTCCCCCGCCACTTTCAACATCGGCTCCATATAGCCGAAGGTCGTGCCGAACACGAGCTTGTTGCCCTGGCCCACCATGTCGCGGAACACGCGCTCGGCGTCGGCCGACTCCGGCACCTTCTCGACGAAGCTGGTCGTGATCTTGTCGCCGAACTCCTTCTCGACGGCCTTGCGCGCGTTGTCATGCGCAAAGGTCCAGCCGCCGTCGCCCACCGGGCCGACGTACGCGAACGCCACCTTCAGCGGCTCCGTCTTGGGAGCCGCAGGGGCGGCGGCCGCCGGCGCGGGCGCTGCTGCGGGAGCCGGCGCAGGCGCCTCGGTCTTGCCGCAGCCGGCGAGAGCCGCGGCCGCCAAGGCGGACAGTGCAGCCAGTTTCAACATCGAGCGTTTGTTCAGGTTTCTCATCGGGGCCTTCTCCGGGGAAAGTTCTTGTGGGCGAAACGGCATTATGAGCCGGGATAAAACGCTTTACCCAGCGAGGCGGGCATGTTGATGCGGATCCACGCCGGGTTGCGCGAGATCAATGCCAACACCACGATGGTTGCGAGGTAAGGAAGCATGGTGAGGAACTGGCTTGGGATGTCCACACCGATGCTCTGGAAGTGGAATTGCAGCATGGTCACGCCTCCGAACAGATAAGCACCAAGCAAGACCCGGGCCGGGCGCCAGGTGGCGAACGTGGTCAGGGCCAGCGCGATCCAGCCCTTGCCCGCCACCATGCCCTCGACCCACAGCGGCGTGTAGATGATGGAGAGGTAAGCGCCGGCCAGGCCGCACAGCGCGCCGCCCGCCACCACCGCCGCGAGCCGGATGCGGCGCACCGGATATCCGAGCGCATGCGCCGACTCGGGCGACTCGCCGACCGAGCGCAGCACCAGCCCGGTGCGCGAGCGATACAGGAACCAGATCAACCAGGCCACGAAGGCGATGGTGAGATACACCAGCGGATGCTGGCGGAACAAGGCGGGGCCGACCAGCGGTATGTCTCCGAGCAGCGGCACGGAGAAATGCGGCCGCTCCGGCAATTTCTCCTGCACATACTTGATGCCGGCGAAGGCCGAAAAGCCCGCGCCGAAAAGGCTGAGCGCGAGGCCCGTCGCATATTGATTGGTGTTCAGCCAGATCACCAGCAGCCCGAACAATGCCGCCAGCAACGCGCCGGCGCCCATCCCCGCCGCAAAACCGAGCCAGTCGTTGCCGGTGTGCACCACGGTGGCAAAACCGGCGATCGCGGCGCACAGCATCATGCCTTCGGCACCGAGGTTGACGATGCCCGCCTTCTCGTTGATCAACAGGCCCAGCGATGCGATGGCCAGCACCGTGCCCGCGTTCAGCGTGGCGGCGAGCAGGAGCGCGTAGCTTTCCATCAGGCAGCGCCCTTCGCGGTGGCCGCTGCGCGAAAGCGGATGCGATACACCATCAAGGTGTCGCAGGCCAGCAGCGTGAACAGCAGCAGGCCCTGGAACACGCCGGTGAGCGACTTGGGCAGGCCCAGGCGCGACTGCGCCAGTTCACCGCCGATGTAGAACATGCTCATGAGGATGGAGGCGAACACCATGCCCACCGGGTGCAGGCGCCCGACGAACGCGACGATGATGGCTGCAAAGCCGTAGCCGGCCGGCACGTAAGGCGTGAGTTGCCCGATCGGGCCCGCCACTTCGAGCGCGCCGGCGAGCCCGGCGGCGCCCCCGGAAGTGAGCAAGGCGATCCACAAGGCCTTGCGCGAAGAAAAGCCCGCGTAGCGCGCCGCCGCCGGTGCGAGGCCGCCCACCTGCTGCGCGAATCCGGCGCGGGTGCGGAACAGGAACACCCAGAGCACCGCCACCCCGGCCAGCGCAACCAGCACCCCGATACTGACACGCGATCCTTGCATCAGGCGCGGGATCTGCGTCACCGCCGCGAAGGTCTTGCTCTGCGGAAAGTTGTAGCCGGCCGGGTCTTTCCAGGGACCGTACACCATGTAGCTGAGCACCATGTCGGCGACATAGACCAGCATCAGGCTGACCAGGATCTCGTTGGCGTTGAAACGATCGCGCAGCAGCGCCACCAGCGCGGCCCACAGCATGCCGCCGAGGATGCCGGCGAGCACGATCGCAAGCACGATCCAGCGGCTGCCGTCCTTGTCCGCCAGCAGCGCGACGCCGCCCGCGAGCACCGCGCCGATCACGAACTGGCCCTCGGCGCCGATGTTCCATACGTTGGAGCGGAAGCACACGGCAAGCCCCAGCGCGATGATCAACAGCGGCGTTGCTTTCACCGTCAACTCGCCCAGCGCATACGGCGACTTGATCGGCTCCCAGAAGAACACCTGCAATCCGCGCACCGGATCCTTGCCCAGCGCAAGGAACAGGATCACTCCGATCACCACCGTGATTGCCAGCGCCAGCAGCGGCGAGGCCACGCTCCACAAGCGGGAAGACTGGGGACGCGCTTCGAGCCTAAGCATGTTCCTCTTCCTCCCTCCCGCCGCGGGGGAGGGTTGGGTTGGGGGCTTGCTGCGCCGCTTGACCATCCCACAGTCCGCTCATCCACTCACCGATCAGCGCCACGGTCGCCGCCGCCCGGTCCACCGACGGCGACAGCCG
>JAQGMT010000051.1 GCA_028292185.1 Ramlibacter sp.
ACGACAATCATGGTCGGGGACAGGCCGCTGTGGGTGATGAGGTCCTTCAGATCGCCGGGCATCGACGTGAAATTCACGAAGTTGGCGAACAGCGTCGCCGCGATGAGCAGCGTGAACAGCATCGCGGTGGTTCGCGCGGATTCCACCAGCACCACGAACAGCGTGCGCATGCTGAGCCGCCGGCGCGCCAGCGCGAACAGGAAAGCGCCGGCAGCGCCGAAGCCCGCGCCCTCGGTGGCCGTGAACACCCCGCCGTAGATGCCGCCCAGCACGACGATCACCAGCAGCAACACGCCCCAGATGCCGCGCAGCGCTTGCCAGCGCTGCGGCCAGGTGCTGCGTTCGCCCGCCGGTGCGTGCTGCGGATCGCGGGCGGTGATCCAGACGATGCCGCCCATCATCAGCAAGGCCGAGAGCAATCCCGGAATCACGCCGGCCGCGAACAGCTTGCCGATGTTGGTTTCGGTGATGATGCCGTAGATAACCATGATGGTCGACGGCGGGATCATGATGCCCAGCGTCCCGCCGGCGGCGATCACGCCCATCGACAGCGCGTCGCTGTAGCCCAGGCGTTTCATCGATGGATAGGCCACCTTGCCCATGGTCGCCGCGGTGGCGATGGACGAGCCGCAGATGGCGCCAAAGCCCGCACACGCCACCACCGTCGCATGCGCCAGCCCGCCGCGCTTGTGGCCGATGAAGGCATAGGCCGCCTGGAACAACTCCTCGGCCAGGCCGGCGCGCGCCACGAAGTTGCCCATCAGGATGAACAGCGGAATCACCGAGAGCGTGTAGGCGAACCCCGTTTCGTACACGACCTGGGCCGTGCTGGCCAGCGCCGGGTCCCAGCCGCGCACCAGGCCCATGCCGCCGATGCCCACCGCCGCCATCGCGAACGCCAGCGGCACGCGGGCGAGCGCCAGCACGAAGATGATGACGAATCCCGCCAGCGCTTCGATCACAGCGCGGCTCCTTCGCCTTCAGCCAGTTCGGCCGGAGGTCGCGCGATCAAGGCGAGATGAATCAATCCCGAGACGATGCACAGCACCGACATGCCGTAAATGAAAGGCGCCTTGGCCAGTTTCAGTTGCGCCGTCGTTTCGCCCGACTGCCCGAACTCGCGCCCGGTGCGCCACATCAGGTAGCCCAGCGCGAGCAGCATCAGCGCAATGAGCAGGTTGATGATGGCCTTTTGCATCCGGAGCGCCGCGGCCGGCAGATGGCTGTCCATCGAATCGAATACCACGTGTTCGCCGCGCATGGACACCAGCGGCAGCGCCGCGAAGATGACGATCACCATCAACAGCTCGGTCATCTCCAGCGATCCGGGGATCGAGCTGTCGGCGAACTTGCGGCCCAGCACGTCGAAGAACGTGAGCGCCATGATGGCGAACAGCGCCGCCCCGGCGAGCAGGCCGCACACCCATTCAAGCAACTTCTTCAAAGGCTACTTCTCGGCCTTGGCGATCTCGGAGCGGAATTCCGCCAGCACCTTGTCGGCGTTCTTCAGGCCCTTGGCTTGCGCGTCTTTCACCCACTTCTGTTCGAGCGGCGCGGTTTTCGCCTTCACGTCGGCGACGAACTTCGCGTCGGCCTTGGTGACCTGCACGCCGTTGACCTGCATCAGCGCGAAGGCGCGGCGATCGACGTTGTCCCAGGCGCGCCCGAAGATTCGCGCCGCCGCCTCGCCCGAAATCGAGTCCACCCACTTCTTTTCCTGGGCGCTGAGCTTGTCGTAGCGGCCCTGGTTCATCATGAAGACGAAGCTGGTGTTGTACAGGCCGCCGGGGAACGTGGTGGCGTACTTGATGATCTTGTCGATCTTGAAGGACTCGGTGGATTCGGCCGGGAACAAGGTGCCGTCCATCACGCCGCCGGACAGCAGCTCGTAGGAGTCGGGTGCGGGCTTGAGCGTCACGTTCATGCCCAGCGCCTTGGAAATGTCATTGACCATGCCGCCGCCCACCCGGAACTTCAGGCCCTGCAGGTCTTCCACCTTCGTGATGGCCCGCTTGGTATTGAAGATGATGCCGGGGCCGTGGGTGAAGAACGTGATGACCTTGATGCCCTGCTCCTCGGCCATGAATTCAGGATGGCGCGAGGCCACGCGATTGAAGGCCACCGAAATCGGCTCGGACGTGTTGCCCAGGAAAGGGAACTCGGCCATTTGCGTGTAGACGAAGCGGCCCGGCGTGTAGCCATGCACGGTGAAAGACAGATCGGCCAGGCCGTTCTTGACGGCGTCGTAGGTGCCCGGCGGGTTGGCGACGCCGCGCGGCAGGATGTTGCACTTCATCTTCGCCGCGCTTGTCTTCTCGAGCAGGTCGCACCATTCCTTTTGCGCCAGGCTCATGCCATGGGTGGGCGGCAGCCAGCTCGACACGGTGAGGACTGTCTGGGCGCAGGCCGAAGCGGCGGCCAGCGCACCAACGACTGCCAGGTAGAACTTCAGGCCTTTCATGCGCGCGACTCCTTCGGGGTTGTCGTCCAATGTAAGGGGGTGCCCTGCCGGGCATGGTCCAGACTTACCCGGATTCGCCGACCGTGTGGTTGGGCAATCGCCGTGCTCGCGCTAATTCGCCCGCACGGCGCGCTCGGCGTGCTTATAATAAAAAAGAACGGTCGTTCTATTTTTATCCGGGCGGGTTGCCGCTCGTGACGGCGGGCTTGGTGCAGCGCCGCATAGAATTCCCCTTACGTCAACGTCAATTCGAATCTCTTGGAGCCGCAAGCATGAAGGTCCTGGTACCGGTCAAACGCGTGGTCGACTACAACGTGAAAGTCCGCGTGAAATCGGACAACACGGGCGTCGACATCGCCAACGTGAAGATGAGCATGAACCCCTTCGACGAGATCGCCGTCGAAGAGGCGGTGCGCCTGAAGGAAAAAGGCGTGGTCACCGAAGTGATCGCCGTGTCCTGCGGCGTGGCGCAGTGCCAGGAGACGCTGCGCACCGCGATGGCCATCGGCGCGGACCGCGCCATCCTGGTCGAGACCACCGAAGAATTGCAGCCGCTGTCGGTCGCCAAGCTGCTCAAGGCGCTGTTCGACAAAGAACAGCCGGGTCTCGTGATCCTGGGCAAGCAGGCGATCGATGACGATTGCAACCAGACCGGCCAGATGCTGGCGGCCTTGTGCGACCTGCCGCAGGCCACCTTCGCATCGAAGGTGGAAATCGCCGACGGCCGCGCCAAGGTCACGCGCGAAGTCGACGGCGGACTCGAGACCGTGTCGATCAGCCTGCCGGCGATCGTCACCACCGACCTGCGCCTGAATGAGCCGCGCTATGTGACGCTGCCCAACATCATGAAGGCCAAGAAGAAGCAGCTGGAAATATTCAAGCCCGCCGACCTCGGCGTGGAAATCAAGCCGCACCTCAAGACCTTGAAGGTGATGGACCCGCCCAAGCGCTCCGCGGGCGTGAAGGTGCCCGACGTGGCGACGCTGGTGGCGAAGCTGAAGAACGAAGCCAAGGTGATTTGAGATGACCGCACTCGTAGTAGCAGAACACGACAACGCCTCGATCCGGGGCGCGACCTTCAACACAGTGACCGCCGCAGCGCAATGCGGCGGCGAGGTGCATGTGCTGGTGGCCGGGCACAACGCCAGCGAAGCGGCGAAGCAGGCGTGCCAGATCGCCGGCGTCACCAAGGTCATTCATGCCGAAGGCGAGCACTTCGCGCACGGCTTGGCAGAGAACATGGCGGCCCAGGTGCTGGCGATTGCGGGCAGCTACAGCCACATCCTCTTCCCGGCCACGGCCAGCGGCAAGAACATCGCGCCGCGTGTGGCGGCCAAGCTCGACGTCGGGCAGATCTCCGACGTGACCAAGATCGACAGCCCCGACACCTTCGAGCGGCCGATCTACGCCGGTAACGCGATCGCGATCGTGCAAAGCCTGGACGAAAAGAAAGTGATCACCGTGCGCACCACCGGCTTCGACCCGGCCGCGGCCACGGGCGGCTCGGCATCGGTCGAAACCGCGAGCGCGGTGCCGGACAGCGGCAAAAGCAGGTTCGAGGGCAACGAGATCGCCAAGAACGATCGGCCCGAACTCACCGCGGCGAAGATCATCGTCTCCGGCGGCCGCGCGCTGGGCAGTTCCGAGAAGTTCAAGGAAGTGATGACACCGCTGGCCGACAAGCTCGGCGCCGCATTGGGTGCGAGCCGCGCCGCGGTCGATGCGGGATACGCGCCGAACGACTGGCAGGTCGGCCAGACCGGCAAGATCGTGGCGCCGCAGCTGTACATCGCCGCCGGCATCAGCGGCGCCATCCAGCACCTGGCCGGCATGAAGGACTCGAAGGTGATCGTCGCGATCAACAAGGACCCGGAGGCGCCGATCTTCAGCGTGGCCGATTACGGACTGGAAGCGGACCTGTTCACGGCGATTCCGGAACTGATCGCGGCGCTGTGATGTGAGTTGCTCCCTCCCCCACTGGGGGAGGGCAGGGGTGGGGGCGATGCTTCGCGCGTGCCCCCATCCCAACCTTCCCCCGGAGGGGGAAGGAGTAAGAAAAGACGACGCGCCTTCCCCCGGCACGAGGAGGAAGATTACGGAGACATCATGAGCTACTCGGCGCCCCTGAAAGACATGCTCTTCGACATCCGCCACCTGGCGAACATCGACGAGATTGCAAAGATGCCGGGCTTCGAGGAGGCGGGCTTCGACACCGCGCGCGCCGTGCTCGAGGAATGCGCCAGATTCAACGAAGAAGTGGTGGCGCCGCTGAATGTCACCGGCGACCGCAACCCTTCGACCTGGAAAGACGGCCAGGTCAGCACCACGCCAGGCTTCAAGGAGGCTTACCGCCAATATGCGCAAGGCGGCTGGCAAGGCCTGCAGCACCCGGTCGATTTCGGCGGCCAGGGCTTGCCCAAGACCATAGGCGCAGCCTGCGTGGAAATGCTCAATTCCGCCAGCTTGAGTTTCGCGCTCTGCCCGCTGCTGACAGACGGCGCCATTGAAGCGCTGCTGACCGCCGGCTCCGACGAGTTGAAGGCGCTCTACCTGGAACCTCTGGTCAGCGGTGAGTGGACCGGCACCATGAACCTCACCGAGCCGCAGGCCGGTTCGGACCTGGCGCTGGTGCGCACGCGCGCCGAGCCGCAGGCCGACGGCACGTATCGCATCTTCGGCACCAAGATCTTCATTACCTACGGCGAGCACGACATGGCCGACAACATCGTGCATTTCGTGCTGGCACGCGTTAGCGGCGCGCCCGAGGGGGTGAAGGGGATCAGCTTGTTCCTGGTGCCGAAATTCATCGTCGGAAAAGACGGCAAACCGGGGGCGCGCAACGACGTGCAGTGCGTCAGCATCGAACACAAGCTGGGCATCAAGGCCTCGCCGACCGCGGTGCTGCAGTTCGGCGACGCAAGCACGGCGAGCATTGCAGACAGCGCCGGACCCGGCGCTGTGGGCTACCTGGTCGGCCAGGAAAATCGCGGCCTCGAATACATGTTCATCATGATGAACGCCGCCCGCTATGCGGTGGGCGTGCAAGGCATCGCGATCTCGGAGCGCTCGTATCAGCACGCCGCGGCCTACGCGAAGGATCGTGTGCAATCGCGGCCGGTGGACGGCTCGGTGCAGGGGAGTGCGACCATCATTCACCACCCCGACGTGCGGCGCATGCTGATGACCATGCGCGCCTACACCGAAGGCTGCAGGGCGATGGCGTGTGTCGCCGCCGCCGCCTACGACGCGGCTCACCAGCATCCGGACCGCGAAGTCCGCCGGCAGAACCAGGCGTTCTACGAGTTTCTCGTGCCGCTGGTGAAGGGCTACAGCACCGAGGTGAGCCTGGAAGTCACATCGCTGGGCGTGCAGGTGCATGGCGGCATGGGATTCATCGAGGAGACGGGCGCGGCGCAGTACTACCGCGATGCCCGCATCCTGACCATCTACGAAGGCACCACGGCCATCCAGGCGAACGACCTGGTCGGGCGCAAGACCGCGCGCGATGGCGGGCAGACGGCCAAGGCGATTGCAGGCCAGGTCGCCGCGACCGAAGCGGAACTGGGCAAGCGCGAGAGCGCCGATGCGCGTGCCGTGCAAAAGCGCCTCTCGGCGGCGCGGCAGGCGTTCGTGGAAGTGGTGGACTTCGTCGCCGGCAACACCAAGGCATCGCCGAACGCCGTCTTTGCCGGGTCGGTGCCCTACCTGATGCTCGCCGGCAACCTGATGGCGGGCTGGCAACTCGCTCGCTCCTTGTTGGTGGCCGAAGACCTGCTGGCGCATCCGGACAATGACACGGGCGAGGACCCGCAATTTTTGCGTTCCAAGATTGCGACGGCGCGCTTCTACGCCGACCATATCCTCGGCAAGGCGCCCGGCATTCGCGATGCCATCATCGAAGGCGCGGACAGCGTCACCGCCTTGCCGCTCGAAGCGTTCTGAACGAAAGCATCCATGTCCCAGCTCCCCAAGGCCTTGCAGCATCTCGCGCTGCCCGTGATCGGCGCGCCCCTGTTCATCATCAGCAATCCAAAGCTGGTGATCGAGCAGTGCAAGGCGGGCATCGTCGGCGCGATGCCGGCGCTGAATGCACGGCCTGCGTCGCAACTGGACGAGTGGCTGCACGAGATCACTGAAACGCTGGCCGCGTACAACCGTGCCAATCCTGAGCACCCGGCGGCGCCCTTTGCCATCAATCAGATCGTGCACAAGAGCAACGACCGGCTCGAACACGATATGGAAATGGTGGTGAAGTACAAGGTGCCGGTGATCATCACTTCCCTGGGGGCGCGCACCGACGTGAATGACGCCATCCACAGCTATGGCGGCGTGGTGCTGCACGACATCATCAACAACACCTTCGCGCACAAGGCGGTCGAAAAAGGGGCGGACGGGCTGATCGCCGTGGCGGCGGGCGCCGGGGGTCACGCGGGCGTGAAGAGCCCGTTCGCGCTGATCCAGGAAATCCGCCAATGGTTCGAAGGGCCGTTGGCCTTGAGCGGCGCCATCGCCACCGGTGGCGGCGTGCTCGCGGCGCAGGCCATGGGCGCCGACTTCGCGTACATCGGTTCCGCGTTCATCGCCACGCACGAGGCGCGCGCTTCAGACGCTTACAAGCAGGCCATCGTAGAGGGCACTTCGGACGACATCGTGTATTCGAGCCTGTTCACGGGCGTGCATGGCAACTACTTGAAGGCAAGCATCCGCGCCGCCGGGCTCGACCCCGACAACCTGCCCGAGGGCGATGTGAAAACCATGAACTTCGCCGGCGGCGAGGGCAGCAAGTCGAAGGCCTGGAAAGACATCTGGGGCTGCGGCCAAGGCATAGGCGCGGTCACCGAAGTGACCAGCGCCGGCGCACTGGTTGCGCGCCTCAAACGCGAATATGCGGAGGCCCAACTCCGGCTGGTGCCGCTGGCCGCGAGCGCGCCTGCGATCTGACGCACGGGCGGCCAGCCGCCACTTTCAGTCGGCCGTGATCTTCTGTTCCGTGACGAACTGCCGCCAGCGATCGATGTCCTGCTTGATCGTGTCCCCGAGCTGCGCGGGCGTGGCCGTCGCCGGCACCATCCCCTGCACCGCCAGCGCCTCCTTCACGTCCGGTGCGGCGAGGACCACGGCGACTTCGCGGTTCAGCCGCGTCACCTCCTCGGAAGGCATGCCGGCCGGGCCGGCGAGCCAGAAATAGAGGGAGAGATCGACGTTGCCCGCGCCCAGTTCGCCCATGCTGGGGACATCGGGTGCCAAGGCCGCGCGCTTATCGCCCGACACCGCCAGCATGCGAATCTTGCCGGCCCGCACGAACGGCAGCGCCGTGTGGATCGGGAGCACGGCCATCTGGATCTGGCCGCCGAGAAGGTCCTGGTTGGCGCCGGCCGCGCCCTTGTACGGCACGTGCAGGATGTCCAGGCCATAGCGTTTCTTGAGCACTTCCATGGCCAGATGCTGGGGGGTGCCATTTCCCGGCGAGCCATAGCTGAGGGTACCGGGCTTGGAACGCGCCAGCGCCAGGAGCGCTTCGAAATTCTGGGCGGGCAGTCCGGCGTTGACCACCAGAGCGAGATTGCCGATGGCCAGCTTGGCGATGGGCGTGAAGTCGCTTACCGGGTTGTACGGCATCGATTTATACAATGCCGGGGTGATGGTGAACGTGTTCACGGTGACCATCAGCACCGAACCATCGGGCTTGGCTTTGGCGACAAAGTCTGCCCCGATGTTGCCGCTGGCCCCGGCCTTGTTTTCGACCACGAAGGTCGTGCCCATGCGTGCGCCAAGCCGCGTACCGACGATTCGTGCAAGCGAATCGGGCCCCGTGCCGGGTGTGTAGGGCACCACCAGCGTGGCGACTCGCGCTGTCTGGGCGAAAGAGCTTCCAGCCGGCAGAAGCAGTGCCGCAAGCGCGGCAAGGGTGGAACGACGCGACAACGCGATCCGATGCATCCGATTTCCTTTCACTCAGCGTGCGGCGCCAAGCAGTTTGAGTGCATTGAGAACAAAGATTTTCTGCTGGTCCTGCTCCGAGAGGTTCAGGGATTCCACTGAGCGTATGCCTTCGCGGATGTACATCGGCCCGCCTTCCGGATCGAACGGGCAGTCGCTGGCGAACACCACCTTGTCCGCGCCGAAAAAGTCCAGGCCGCAGCGCAAGGCCGAGGCCGAGCCGCCGAGCACCGTGTCGGCGTAGAACATCTTGAAGTAGTCGATCGGCTTCTTGGCCATCCGCTTGAGCACGTCTTCGTAGTTGGCGTCCGCGCTGCGGCTGCCCAGCTGGGCCCACAAGGTGTCGGCGCGGCCGGCGAAGTAAGGGATCATCGCGCCGCAATGATGAGTGACGATGCGCAGCTCGGGCAAGCGCTGCAACATGCCGGAGAACACGATGCGCGCCATCGCGACGCTGGTCTCGTAGGGCCAGCCGAGCACCTGCCAGATCTCGTACTGCGATTTGGATTCCGTGGGGTAGTCGGGCTGCGTGGCCGGGCGAAAAGGATGCATCCACACCGGCACACCGTGCACCTGCGTGGCGCGTTCGAACACCGGAAAGAACTCGGGATCGTCCAGCGGACGGCCATTGATGTTGGTGGTGACCTGGATGCCGCGCGCGCCGAGCTGGGTGATCGCGCGATCCATTTCTTCCAGCGCCGCGGGCACGTTGTTCCAGGGCAGGGCGGCGACAAAAGCCGGAAAGCGCTGCGGCCACTTGGCCACGATGGCGGCCAGGTCGTCGTTCGCGATGCGCGCAAACTCGGGTGAAGCCGACGCGTCGCCCAGCGCCTCCGGCGAGGGCACGGCCAAGGTCAGCACCTGTTGCAGCTCCGGCCATTTCTCCAGCATCTGCACCCGCGCTTCCAGGTCCCACAGCATGCGCAGCCCGGTCATGCGCTTGACGATCCCCTGGTCTTTGGAATGCTGCCTCATCAATTCGAGGTAGCGGGGCGGCATGACGTGGTTGTAGATGTCGATTTTCTTCATGGGCCTTTGCCGCTGTTCTGCGCGCCGTAGCTTAGCGCGGTGGCGCGGCCCCAGAACACCCGGTACATGTACACCGTGTACACGATGATGGCGGGAAGCGTGATCGCCACGCCCCAGAAAATGAATAGCAGCGAGTTGGGTGCGCTCGCGGCCTGCCAGATGGTGAGCCGGTCGATCACGATGTACGGATAAATGCTGTAGGCCAGCCCCAGGAACGCCAGGACGAAGATCAATACCGTGCTGCCGAACACCAGCCAGCCGTAGCCGTCCTTGACCAGGCTTGGCTTGCTGATCACGTGGAACGCCGCATAAAACGCCACGGCGCAGGCCACAGGGATGGGCAGCAGCGCGAGGAACTGCGGCATGCTGAACCACTTCTCGAACACCGTGTGGCTGACCATCGGCGTGGCCAGCGAGATGCCCGCCAGCGCGGCGCCCATCGGCCACAGCACCTTGCGCGCCCAGGCCACGGCCTGAAGCTGCAAGGCGTCGCCGGTCTTCATGATCAGCCAGCCGGCGCCCAGCATCGCGTAAGCGGTGGGCAGCGTCACCGCGATGCCCAGGCTGAACAACGAAGGCCACAATCCGTGGTCGAAGCCGGTGAGGTAGCTGCCCAGCATCCAGCCTTGGGCGCACGCGGCCACCAGGGATCCCACCGAAAACAAGCGGTTCCACATCTGCTTGCGCGCCGCTTGTGCCTTCACGCGAAAGTCGAATGACACGCCGCGCAAGATGAGCCCCAGCAGCATCGCGGCCACGGGCAGATACAGCGCCGACAGCACGATGCCGTGGGCGATCGGAAAGGCGATCAGCAGCACGCCGATGCCCAGCACCAGCCAGGTTTCGTTGGCATCCCAGAACGGCCCGATGCTCGACACCATCATGTCTTTCTGTTCGTCGGTGGCGAAGGGGAGCAGCAAGCCGACTCCGAGGTCATAGCCGTCCAGCACGACGTAGGCCAGCAATGCGAGCCCCATCACGCCCATGAAGACCAGCGGCAGCATTTCAGCCCAGGTGAAATTCATCGGGTACTCCCCGCGCGCCTCATGCCGGTCCGCCCACCGGCGCCGCGGCCTTGGGACTTTGCGGCGTCTGCCCGGTGGGTTGCGCCGGGTGCGAGGCCATGTACATCAGCACCAGAACGTACGAGGACAGCAGGAACACATACGTGAGCAGGTAGGCGACCAGCGTCGACAGCACCATGCCCGGCGGATGGTCGCCCACGAGGTCGGCGGTTCGCAGCACGCCATAGACGGTGAAAGGCTGCCGGCCGATCTCGGTGACGCACCAGCCCGCGATGGTGGAGACCCAGCCTGAGAACGTCATCGCCGTGAGCAGTCGCAACTGCCAGCGCGAGAACAGCGCCGTCGTATGCGAGCCGGCGCCCGCAGTGCGGCGGCGCCACAGCGTCCACGCGCACCACCACGAAACCAGCAGCATCAGGATGCCCATGCCGACCATCACGCGAAAGGCCCAGAACACGCCAGCGACCGGAGGGTGCGCGTTGGGGAATTCATCGAGGCCCTTGAGTTCCGCGTTGGCGTCGTGCGCCAGGATCAAGCTGGCGAGCTTGGGCACCTGGAGGGCGTAGTCGGTGCGGCCCTGTTTTTCATTCGGCCAGCCGAACAGCGTCAGGGGTGCGCTCTTCTCGGTCTTCCAGATGCCTTCGATCGCCGCGATCTTCGCCGGCTGGTGTTCCAGCGTGTTCAGGCCATGCTGGTCGCCGGCAACAATCTGCAAGGGAATCGCAACCGCGGCGGCCAGCACACCCGCCCGCAACGCATGCCGCGTTCCGGCATTGCCCGCGCCTCGCAGCAACTGCCACGCCGAAAGCCCGGCGATGAGGAACGACGCCGTCAGGGTCGATGCCAGCAACATGTGCACCAGCCGATACGGGAAGGAAGGATTGAAGATGACCTGCAGCCAGCTGCTCGCGTAGAACCGGCCGTCGATGATCTGGTAGCCCGCCGGTGTCTGCATCCATGAGTTCAGGCTGAGGATCCAGAACGCCGACAGTGTGGTCCCACCGGCCACCATGAGCGTGGCGACCAGGTGAACGCGATCGGACACCCGATCGCGGCCGAACAGCATGATGCCCAGGAAGGTAGCCTCCAGGAAAAACGCCGTCAGCACCTCGTAGCCGAGCAGCGGCCCGGCGATGTTGCCCGCACGCTCCATGTAGCCCGGCCAGTTGGTGCCGAACTGGAAGCTCATCGTGACGCCGGTGACCACGCCCAGCGCGAAGGTCAGCGCAAAAATCTTGGTCCACAGGTAGTACGCCTCTTCCCAGTCCTGCGCGGCGGGCGTGCCCTTGGCCCCGCTGCGGCGCAGGCGGAAAGAGAAGAGGAACCAGCACAGCGCGAGGTTGATCGTCGGGAACAGGATGTGGAATCCGATGTTCGCGGCGAACTGGATGCGTGACAGCAGGAGCGTGTCCATGTCACGCTGGTCTCAAGCAGGAAAGCAGTCGGCGCTTCAGCTGTGGCATGCCCGCATTTGAGCACGAAGCAGCGCCCCGCGGGGCTGGCGGGGCGGCGCTCCGGAAGAGCCGCTTAGTGCAGCCGGTCTGCCATCTCGCGCAGCTCCACAGCGGCGGCAGCGCGCTCGGCGGAGGGCAGCCGATCCAGGTCGATCAGCACCCGCATGCCCAGCCGCTCCCACTGGAATACCTTGCGTGCCACGGTGTGGTCCTCGGCTTCTTCCTGCACGGCGAACGCTTCGATCGGCTCGGGGAATCCTTTGGCGATGATCGGACGCTCGGCCAACGCGACGATCTCATCGCGCACCAGGCCGTAGGTTTCCTTGGAGATGATGATGCCGCCGGGCTCGGCGGCCTGCTCCAGGCGCGCGGCCAGGTTCACTTCGCGGCCGATGATGGTGTAGTCCATTCGCAGGTCGCTGCCGAAGTTGCCGACGTCGCAGTAGCCGGTGTTGATGCCCATGCGAACCTGGAAGGTCTTCTCCGAGCCCATCTCGCGCCACAGGATCTGCAGCTCCGACATGCGCCGCTGCATTGCCATGGCCATCCTCACGCATTGCAGCGCGTCTTCCTTCACGCCGCGGCTTTCCGGGTCGCCGAAGAAGATCACCATCGCGTCGCCGATGAATTTGTCCAAGGTGCCGCCGTACTCCAGGGCGATCTTCGACATCTCCGAGAAGTAGCTGTTGAGCAGGAAGGTGATTTCCTCGGGCTGCCACTTGGCCGTCGAGGCGGTGAAGTCCTTGATGTCCGAGAAGAACACGGTGAGCTTCTTGCGTTGCGTGCGGATCTCGGCGTCGCGTGAGCCGTCGAACAGCGACTTGTAGACCTGCGGCGCGAGATAACGGCTGAGTTTTTCGGAAAGCGCCTGCAGCCGGCGCGCGTTGGCGTTGCGCTCCAGGTGGGAATTCACGCGAGCCATCACCACCGGCGGGCTGATCGGCTTGGTGATGTAGTCCACCGCGCCCAGGTCGAGCCCGAACTGCTCTTCTTCGATGCTGGTGAGCGCGGTCAGGAAAATGACGGGGATGGAAGCCGTGGACGAATCCTTGCGCAATCGGCGCATCACTTCATAGCCGTCCATCTCGGGCATCATGATGTCCAGCAGGATCAGCTCCGGCGGCTCGGCCGAGCGCGCGATCTCCAGGGCCTTCGCCCCGCTCGATGCGGTGACCAGCTCGTACTTGTCTTCGAGCAGCGCGCTCATCAAAAACAGGTTGTCGGCCGTATCGTCGACGACGAGGATCTTGGATTTCCGGACGGCGGTGTTGCTGGTTTCCATGGGGTTCCCCTGTCTTTACCTCTGCCGCCCAGGTACGAGCAGCGACAAGGACATGAGACCATCGGACAACTTTTCGCCGCTACGAAAAAACCTCGGCGGTGCTAGGCAAATGGCTGTCCGGTAAAGGTGTTACTCCGGGACGCATTGCCTGCCTGGCCTTGCTCGGCAACCCGCTGGGGCGTATGCTGTATATAACAACAGCTACCGGATCACGCCGTGAATGAAGTCCACATCCCGCTCGAAGCACTGAAGGGTCGCGGTGCGGCGACACAGCTCGCGCACCGCTTCGAGCGCGACGCACGGCAGGCATTCGACGATGGCTGGGCGACATTGGAAGAGCGTCACTCGCAAGACCGCGAGGTGCTGCAGACGGAGGTGATCTGGGAGGACGCGCGCAGCATCATCAGCAGCAACGATTCGCCCGATGTGTACTTCGATCGCTCGATCAACCCGTATCGCGGCTGCGAGCACGGCTGCATCTATTGCTATGCGCGGCCCACGCACAGCTACCTGAACCTGTCGCCGGGGCTGGACTTCGAGACCAAGATCATCGCCAAGCGCAACATCGCCGCGGTG
>JAQGMT010000060.1 GCA_028292185.1 Ramlibacter sp.
CAGGTCAAGGGCGTGTCCGGCACCTGGAAGGACCTGACCGACAGCGTCAACTTCATGGCCAGCAACCTGACCAACCAGGTCCGCAACATTGCCAAGGTGGTGACGGCGGTGGCCAACGGCGACCTGAAGCGGAAGCTGATCGTCGAGGCCAAGGGGGAGATCGCCTCGCTCTCCGACACGATCAACGAGATGACCGACACCCTGGCCACCTTCGCCGAGCAGGTCACCACGGTCGCCCGCGAGGTGGGCGTCGAGGGCAAGCTCGGCGGCCAGGCCAAGGTCCCCGGCGCCTCCGGCACCTGGAAGGACCTTACCGAGAACGTCAATCAGCTGGCCGCCAACCTCACCACGCAGGTGCGTGCCATCGCCGAGGTGGCCACCGCCGTCACCAAGGGCGACTTGACGCGGTCCATCACCGTCGAAGCGCTCGGCGAAGTGGCCGCGCTGAAGGACACCATCAACGAGATGATCCGCAACCTGAAGGACACGACGCAGGTGAACACGGAGCAGGACTGGTTGAAGACCAACCTGGCCAAGTTCTCGCGGATGCTGCAAGGCCAGAAAGACCTGGTGGCGGTGGGTCACCTGATCCTCTCTGAACTCGCGCCGGTGGTCGGCGCGCAGCAAGCCGAGTTCTACGTGCTGCGCTACACGCACGAGCAACCGAAACTGCGCCTGATGGCCAGTTACGCATCCGACGGCCACGGCTCGTACGGCAAGGAAGTGGACCTGGGCCAGGGCCTGGTCGGCCAGTGCGCGTACGACAAGAAGAAGATCCTGCTGACTTCTTCCATCCCCGACAGCCTGCGGATTTCTTCCGGCTTGACGGAGGTGGCGCCGCTCAACGTGCTGGTGCTGCCCATCATCTTCGAAGGCCAGGTGCGCGGTGTGGTGGAACTGGCCTCCGTCGAACGCTTCAACCCGACGCATCAGGCCTTCCTGGATCAGTTGACCGAATCCATCGGTATCGTGATCAACACGATCGAAGCCAACATGCGTACGGAAGACCTGCTGACGCAATCGCAGTCGCTGGCGCAAGAGTTGCAAAGCCGCCAGCAGGAACTGCAGCAGACCAACGAGGAGCTGCAGGAAAAAGCCCGGCTGCTGGTGCACCAGAACCACGAGGTCGAGCGCAAGAACCAGGAAGTGGAGCAGGCGCGGCAGGCCCTGGAAGACAAGGCCAAGCAGCTCGCGCTGACCTCCAAGTACAAGTCGGAGTTCCTGGCGAACATGTCGCACGAGCTGCGCACGCCGCTGAACTCGCTCTTGATCCTGTCCGACCAGCTGTCCAAGAACCCGGATGGCAACCTCTCGCCCAAGCAGGTGGAATTCGCCAAGACGATTCACTCGTCGGGCAACGACCTGCTGATGCTGATCAACGACATCCTGGACCTGTCCAAGATCGAGTCCGGCACGGTGGTGGTGGACGTCAACGAGCTGCGCCTGTCGGACTTGCAGCTGTATGTGGAACGCACGTTCCGCCACGTCGCCGAGGCCAAGAACGTGGACTTCATGATCCACACCGGCCCGAACCTGCCGACGTCGATGGTGACGGACGTGAAGCGCCTGCAGCAGATCCTGAAGAACCTGCTGTCCAATGCCTTCAAGTTCACGCACCAGGGGCACGTCACGCTGGCGGTCGAAGAAGTCTTCACCGGCTGGACGCCCGACAACGAGGAACTCAATCGCGCCCAGCAGGTGGTGGCGTTTGCCGTATCCGACACCGGCATCGGTATCTCCAGCGACAAGCAGCAGATCATCTTCGAGGCGTTCCAGCAAGCCGACGGCTCGACCAGCCGCAAGTACGGCGGCACCGGCCTCGGCCTGGCGATCAGCCGCGAATTGTCCAAGCTGCTCGGCGGCGAGATCCGCCTGTCCAGCGCGCCGGGCCAGGGCAGCACCTTCACGCTGTACCTGCCGCTGGTGTACTCGGGCACGCGCGGCTCGCGCCGGCCAACCCAAGGGCTCGACGGACGCTCCGAGCTCACGGTGCCCGGCGGCAAGCGGCTGCTGCGGCCCGACATCGTGATCGAGGACGCAGTGGTGGTTGGCGAGGAGGGCGGCGGCGCATTGAACGAAGCGGCCGACGATCGCGACAACATCCAGCAGGGCGACCTGGTTCTTCTCATCGTCGAAAACGACATTGCATTCGCCAGCTTCCTGCTCGACGCCGCGCGCGCCAAGGGCTTCAAGGGCCTGGTCACTTCGATGGGCGCGGGCGCGCTGACACTGGCGACGCAATACAAGCCGTCGGCGATCACGCTCGACATGTACCTGCCGGACATGGACGGCTGGCGCGTGCTGGACCGCATCAAGCAGGACATGGGCGCGCGGCACCTCCCGGTGTGCGTGATTTCCACCGACGACTCGAAAGAACGCGCATTCCGCTCCGGCGCGATGGCCTTCGTCGAGAAGCCGATCCAGTCCAAGGAAGTGCTCGACTCGATGCTCGACAAGCTGCACGGGTACCTGGCCCGCCCGCAGAAGTCGCTGCTGGTGGCCGTGAAGGATGGCACCGTGCGGCGCGATTTCGCGGCGCAGATGGACGACGAGCAGATCTCGACGGTGGTGGTGAAGTCCGGCGACAAGCTGCTCGAGGCGCTGGAGGAAGGCCGCTTCGATTGCGTGGTGCTGGAAGACGCTTTCCCGGGCGCCGACTCGATCGAGTGCCGCCGGCTGCTGGCAGGCCAGGCAGCGCTCGGTCCACTGCAGCTGCTGATCTACCGCGGCGGCGGCAAGGAAGCCAGCAAGCTCAGCTGGCACTCCGATGACAGCGTCAACGTGCAGGAGGCGCACACGCTGCCCAAGCTGTTCGACAACGCCTTGTTGGCGTTGCACCACAACCTTGCACGCCTGCCCGAAGCCAAGCGATCGGTGATCAACAACATCCACGAGTCGAGCAAGCCGCTCGCAGGCAAGCGGGTGCTGATCGTCGACGATGACATGCGTAATATTTTTGCGCTGGCGACGGTGCTGGAAGAGCACGGCATGGACATCGTCTGGGCCGATAATGGCCGAGATGCGATCAGCCGGGTTGCCGGCGATACGCAGATCAAAGTCGTGTTGATGGACATCATGATGCCGGAGATGGACGGCATGGCGACGATGAAGGAAATCCGCAAACTGCCGGCCGGCAAGAACCTGCCGATGATTGCGGTAACGGCCAAGGCCATGAAGGGCGACCGCGAAAAATGCATCGAAGCAGGCGCATGGGACTATCTGTCCAAGCCAGTGAACACCCAGGACCTGCTGACGGTCCTGCGGGCTTGGCTGCACCAGTGAGCGGTGCGCTGGCTGCGCAGCCACGGCAATTCGAACAGGAGAAAGTCAAAATCCTGGTTGTGGACGACCTGCCGGAAAAGCACGTCGTCTTCCGCAGCATCCTCGAAGAGCTTGGCCAGAACATCGTCAGCGCCCGCTCGGGCCAGGAGGCGTTGCGCTTCATCCTCGAACAGGAGTTCGCCGTCATCCTGCTGGACGTCAACATGCCCGACATCGACGGGCTCGAGACGGCCGGACTGATACGCCAGTACAAGAAGTCCTCGCAGACACCTATCGTCTTCATCACCGCGTACGTCGATGAGGTCCAAGCCAAGCGCGGCTACGCGCTCGGCGCCGTCGATTACATTCCATCGCCCGTGGTGCCCGAGGTGCTGCGCTCCAAGGTGCGGGTGTTCGTCGAGTTGTTCCGGATGAACCGGCAGGTGCAGGTGCAGGCGGCGGCTCGCGAAGCGCTGGCCCGCTCCGAAGCAGCGCGCGCCGCGGCCGAAGAAGCCATTCAGCGCGCCGACTATCTGGCGGACGCCAGCCAGGTTTTGTCGCGCTCGCTGAACCTGGACGAAACCATTGCCGCCGTGCTGCACCTGTGCGTGCCGCTGCTCGGCGACCGCGCGATCCTCGGGCTGGCCGGCATGAACGCAGGCGTGCGCCGCCTCGAGATGCATCCGGCGCCCAAGGCCGACGATGCCGAAGCCTTCAGCCCCGAGCTGCGTGCCGCGGCCGACCAGGTCGTGCGCGAAAGGGAGTTCAAGCTCTGGCGCAATGGCGCGCGTGCCGCCGCCATCTGCCCCTTGATGGCGGGCGATGAAGTGCGCGGCGCGTTGGCCTTGCTGGGCCCCGCTGAGTTGTTCGACTCCAATCGCGTGTCCCTGATCCGCGAGATGGCCAGCCGCGCGGCCATCGCGATGGAGAACGCGCGGCTGTACACCGCGGTGCAGGACGCCGACCGTCGCAAGAACGAATTCCTCGCGATGCTGGCGCACGAGCTGCGCAATCCGCTGGCCCCCATCCGAAATGCCGTGCACATCATGCAAGGCGATGACGTCACCCAGCCCACGATGAACTGGGCGCGCGATGTGATCGGCCGCCAGGCCGATCACATGGCGCGGCTCGTCGACGACCTGCTGGACGTCTCGCGCATCGTGCAGGGCAAGGTGGTCGTCAAGCCCGAGCCGCTGTCGCTCGCGGCCCTGGTCGACCGGTCGGTGGAGGCGAGTTCACCCCGGGTTGCCGCGCGGGACCAGGTGCTAAACGTCGAACTGCCGGCGGAAACCGTGATGCTCAACGGCGATGCGGTGCGGCTGGCACAGGTGCTGTCCAACCTCATCAACAATTCGTCCAAGTTCTCGGGCCCCAACACGACCATCACGGTGAGCGCGCAGCACGCGGCGGGCGAAGTGCGCATTTCGGTCAAGGATGAAGGAGCCGGCATCGACCCGGTTTTCCTGCCGCGCATCTTCGACCTGTTCGCGCAGGGCGACCAGTCGCTGGACCGCTCGCAAGGCGGCCTGGGCATCGGCCTCACGCTGGTCAAGCACCTGGTCGAGCTGCATGGCGGCCACGTCGCCGCGCACAGTGAAGGCGCAGGCAAGGGCACCGAAGTGTCGATTTTCCTGCCGGCGCAGCTCGCCCCCGCCGAAGCCGGCACCGCCGAGCCGCAGGACCCGCGCCGCAGCGGCGCAGCACGCTCTCCCGCGCAGGCCCGGATCCTGGTCGTGGACGACCTCGCGGCGTCGGCCGAAACGCTCATGACACTGCTCGAGATGGAAGGCTTCCGGGTGAAGATCGCCAGTGAAGGCCTTTCCGCGCTGGCGATAGCCGAAGAATTCCGGCCGGACGTCGTGCTCCTGGACATCGGCCTGCCCGGCATGAACGGCTTCGAGGTCGCGCATCGCCTTCGGATGCAGCCCGGTTCACGCGATGCGCTCCTGATCGCGCTGACGGGCTACGGCGAGGCCGAGAGCCGCAACCGCTCGGCCGAGGCC
>JAQGMT010000067.1 GCA_028292185.1 Ramlibacter sp.
CCGTCGCCGATGCACAGGCCTGGCGCCATCCCCAAGCCGCCCACCAGGCCGGCCGCCTCGTCGGTGAGGATGTCGCCGAACATGTTGGTGGTGACCACGACGTCGAAGCTCTGCGGATCGCGCACCAGCCGCATCGCCATCGTGTCGACGATCACCTCGTTCACGGTCACGTCCGGAAAATCCTTGGCCGCGCGATAGCACTCCTCCACGAACATGCCGCAGCCCAGCTTGAACACGGTGTTCTTGTGCACCAGGGTCAGCAGCTTGCGGCGGCTGCGCGCGATGTTCAGCGCGACCCGCGCCACCCGCTCGCTGCCCACGCGCGTGATCACCCGCACGGAAATCGTCACGTCTTCGGTGGGACGAAACTCCCCCGAACCCGCGACCACGTTGCGGTCAGGTTGGAATCCTTCGTTGTTCTCGCGCACGATCACCAGGTCGACGTTGTCGTGCAGGCAGCCGATGTCGGGGTACGAGCGCGTGGGCCGCACGTTGGCGAACAGGTTGAAGTGCTTGCGCATGATCGGGTGCGGGTTGATCGCGCCCGGGCCCTTCGGGTATTCGCGATGGCCGATGGGTCCAAGCACGAAGCCGTCCATCTTCGCCAGCGTATCCAGCGTGCCCTCGGGCAAGGTCGAGCCGTGCGTGTCCAGCGCGCGCCGGCCGATCGGCATCGGACGCCAGTCGATGCGCAGGCCATAGCGCTTCGCCGCCGCCGTCGCGACTTCCACCGCGGCCGGCACGATCTCCAGCCCGATGTCATCGCCGTCCAGCACACCCAATACCAAATGCGGATCGCTCATTGCATCTTTCCTGTTTATTTCGCGCGCGCCGACGCCATGCGGGCGGCGATGCGCAGCGCATGTTCGAGCGCGCCGGTGTCGGCCTTGCCCTGGCCGACGATGTCGTAAGCCGTGCCGTGCGCCGGCGTGGTGAACACGGTCTTGAGACCGGCCGTCACCGTCACGCCTTTGTTGAATCCCAGCAGCTTGGTCGCGATCTGGCCCTGGTCGTGGTACATCATCACCACACCGTCGTACTCGCCTTTCAGGGCTTTCAGGAAGATCACGTCCGACGAAATCGGGCCCATGCAGTTGATGCCCTCGCCTTTCAGCTTGTCCACGGTCGGGCGGATGATGGTGATCTCCTCATCGCCGAACAGTCCGCCCTCCCCGCTGTGCGGATTGAGCGCCGCGACGCCGATGCGCGGATTGGCGATGCCGTTGGCCTTGAGCGTGGCGTCCGCCAGGCGCACCGCGGCCGTGATGCGCTGGGGCGAAACCAGGTTGACCGCTTCGCGCAGCGACACGTGCGAGGTGGCGCGGAAGGTCGCGAACTCCTTGATCACGTTCATCTCGCCGAAAAATCCCTCGTGCTGCGTCAGCGCGGCGAACATCTGGTGCTCGTCGGGGTACTTCCAGCCGCCCTTGTGCAGCGCGCCCTTGTTCAGCGGCGCGAATGAAATACCTTCGATCTCGCCGGCCAGGGCCAGATCGATCATGTGCTTCAAGGTGGCTCCGCAGAGCCGTCCGGACTCGGCCGACATCTCGCCGCGCTTGATCGTGGCGGGATCGATGTTGCCCAGGTCCACCAGCGGGATTTCGGGGCGCGACCAGTCGATGGCAGCGACATTCTCGTACTTGCGCCACAGCGGCTTCACGCCCGCGTCCGCGCAGCCCAGTTCGAACACCCGCGCGTCGCCAATGACGGCTATCCGCGCAACCTCGTTCAGTGCGCCACCGGCCAACAGCCGGGCGCTGATCTCCGGGCCGATGCCGGTCACGTCGCCCAGCATCAGGCCGATCACCGGCCGCTGGCCCATCTGCATCGACGGCATCAAGCGGCCTTCCGCGCGAGCGCGGCCATCAGGCCGGCGATGGACGGCAGCGATTCCAGCTCGCGCACCATACCCACCACCTGCTCCGCCTGCGCCTTGGGAAACTTCGCGTACTCGGCGTTCTCGCGAAACTTGTTTGCGACTTCGTCATAGGTCATCGGATCGGCGGGACTGCCCTTGCCGAAATCCGAGCGGCCGGAAATCTTGCGGCCGTCGGCCAGCTCGATGTCGATGATGGTCGTCATCTTGTGATAGCCCGCGGCTTCCGCGTCGTCGTCCACCACGAAGTCGACTTTTTCGATCATGGCCTTCACGTCAGGACGCATCACCACTTCGTCGGTGAACTCGCCCAAGCCGGCGCGTCCTTCCAGCAACAGGATGGCCATGCAGAACTCCATCGAAAACTTCGCCTGCAGCTCATTGGTGGGGCGATGATGGATCAAGGCATTGGGCATGTTGTGGTTGGTGCCGACCCGCACCCGCACCACATCGTTCGCCTTGATGTCGTTGGCGCGGATCAGCCGCAGCATCTCGGTCATGCCGGGATGGGTGAGCGAGCCCGAGGGGTGCGGCTTGATCGACACGCCCGGGTTGGCCATGGTCCAGGGCTTGCCCAGCTTGCCGTCGATGGCTTCGGGGTCGTAACCACCGCCGGCCGCGCTGAAGAAACCGCGTGGCGCTTCCAGGATCTTGTCGGTGGCGGTCCAGCCGTAGGACGCGAATTGCGCCGCGGCGACGCCGCTCTCCGATGCCCGCCCCGCGTGAAAGGGCTTGGTCATGGTGCCGAAGTTTTCGCGCAGGCCGGCCGACTGGCTGCCGGCGATGGACAAGGCGCGCGCGGTCTGCTCCGCATTCAGGCCCATCAACTTGGCACTGGCGGCAGCGGCCGCAAAGGTGCCGCAGGTGGCGGTCGCGTGAAAGCCGGTCTGGTAATGCCGCGGATTGATGGCCTCGGCGATCTTGCACTCCACCTCCACGCCCAGGTGGTAGGCCAGCATGGCCTGCGCACCGCTCGCATTGAGCTGTTCGCCGACGGCGAGTGCGGCAGGCAAAGCGGGTGCGGTCGGGTGCGTGAGCAGGCCGTACACGCGGTCAGTCGCGACGGCGAGCTGCGTGTCGTCGTAGTCGTCCGCATGGATGCCAACGCCATTGGCGAAGGCGGCGAAGCGCGGCGCGATCTTCAGGTGCGAGCCGATCACCGTGGAAGGCCCGGCGCCCAGGTGCAGGTCGGCGAAATGCTGCTTCACCATGCCGCCCAGGGGCGTGGCGCCGCCGGACAGCGCCAATCCCAAGCCGTCGAGAATCGACTTCTTGCCGAGCGACACGACGTCGGCCGGCAGGTCCTGCAGGCGCGTTGTGCAAATGAAATCGGCGACGTAGCGGGTGAGGCCGGATGCTTCCGGCTTGGAATTGTTGAATGACATGAAGACTCCTGATTGATGTGCTGAGGCGCTAGCGCGCCAATGCCCGGCTGTGCTCGGGCGGAAAATGAAGCCAGACCGGGCGGCCTTGCTCGATGGCCGCGTTCACCGGGGTGACCGTGCGCACGGTTTCACCGTCAGGCAAGGCCACCAGGTAATCGCGGTGCGAGCCGAGATACACCTGGCGCGCCACAGTGCCGACGATCCAGTTGGCCTGGCTGCCTTCGGGCGCGGTGGCCGAGAGCCGGATATCGTGATGGCGCACCGAGACGGCCGTCTCGCCCTGCGCGGAGAACTCGCCTTGCGCGCAGCGCAGGATTACGCCGTTGGCGCAGGCGACCGTGTCCTTGCCGTCCCAGCGGCCCTTGAAGATGTTGGTGCCGCCTATGAAGCGGGCGACGAACTCGGTGCCCGGCCGCTGGTAAATGTCCTCCGGGGTGCCGGCCTGCTCGATAGCGCCTTGGTTCATCACCACGATCTGGTCGGCCGTCGTCATGGCCTCGGCCTGGTCGTGCGTGACGTACACGGTGGTGTAGCGAAACTTGTCGTGCAGGCGGCGGATCTCGAAGCGCATCTCTTCGCGCAGGTTGGCGTCCAGGTTGGACAGCGGCTCATCGAGCAGCAAGGTCTCGGGCTCGATCACCAGCGCGCGCGCCAGCGACACGCGCTGCTGCTGCCCGCCGGAAAGCTCGCCCGGGTAGCGCTGCGCCAGCGGGGCCAGCTTGGTGGCGGCCAACATGGTGTCCGCGCGGCGCTGGATTTCCGCGGCCGGCAATTTGCGCAGCCGCAAGCCGTAGGCGACGTTCTCGAACACCGTCATGTGCGGCCACAGCGCATAGCTCTGGAAGATCATCGACATGTTGCGGCGCTCCGGCGCTTCGCTCGCGCCCGGCGCCGAGATGCGGCGTCCGCCGACTGTGATTTCGCCCGCGTCGGGCTCGGCGAAGCCGGCGATCAGGCGCAGCGTCGTGGTCTTGCCGCAGCCCGATGGGCCGAGCAGGCAGACCAGCTGTCCCTTGTCGATCGCGAGCGACACGTTGTTGACGACCGGCACCCCCGCGTAGCGTTTGGTGAGGCCCTCGAGTTTGACGAAGCTCATGCGATGGATTCCATTGGGAGGTTGATCATCGCAGGCTCGCGATTCGCTGGCCGCCCAGCACGGGCAGCCGATAGGCAACGAAGACGACGGCGAACGACACCACCAGCAACACGATGCCCAATACGGAGATCGCGCCCAGGTCGCCGCTTTCGTTCAGGTCGTAGATGATCACCGACACCAGCTTGGTGTTGGCGGTGGTCAGAAGAATCGTGGCCGACAGCTCGCGGATGGTGCCGATGAAAACGAAGCACCAGGTGGCAATGACGGTGCTTCGCAGCAAGGGCGCGGTGATCAGGCGCAGGGTGTTCAGCCGGCTCGCGCCCAGGATACGGCTGGCTTCCTCCAGCTCCGGATGGATGCCGTGAAAGGCAGCCGACATCTGTTGATAGCCGGCCGGCATTTCGATGGTGAGGAACGCGATCAGCAGTATCCACAACGTTCCATAGAGCATCAGGTGCGGATGCGAATACGT
>JAQGMT010000088.1 GCA_028292185.1 Ramlibacter sp.
CACTCCGGCAAGCCTTGGGGCGCGATCATGGGCCGCAACATTCCGCCCGTGCAGGACCTGCAGCAGAAGCTGATGGACATCCAGTCGCGTGTAGTCGTGCCGCTGCCCGAGCTGAAGCTCATCAACAAGCGCATGAACGACGGTGAATCCTCTTCGCGCGACGCCAAGAAGGAAATGATCGAGGCCAACCTGCGCCTCGTGATCTCCATCGCCAAGAAGTACACCAACCGCGGCCTGCAGTTCCTCGATTTGATCCAGGAAGGCAACATCGGCCTGATGAAGGCGGTCGACAAGTTCGAATATCGCCGCGGCTACAAGTTCTCGACCTACGCCACCTGGTGGATCCGCCAGGCCATCACCCGCTCGATCGCCGACCAGGCGCGCACCATCCGCATCCCGGTGCACATGATCGAAACGATCAACAAGATGAACCGCATCTCGCGCCAGCACTTGCAGGAGTTCGGCTTCGAGCCCGACGCCGGCATCCTGGCGGCCAAGATGGAGATCCCGGAAGACAAGATCCGCAAGATCATGAAGATCGCCAAGGAGCCGATCTCCATGGAGACGCCGATCGGCGACGACGACGACAGCCACCTGGGCGACTTCATCGAGGACCAGGCCAACACCGCGCCGATCGAGGCCGCGATGCAAGCCGGCCTGCGCGACGTGGTCAAGGACATCCTGGATTCGCTGACGCCGCGCGAAGCCAAGGTGCTGCGCATGCGCTTCGGCATCGAGATGAGCACCGACCACACGCTGGAAGAAGTGGGCAAGCAGTTCGACGTGACGCGTGAGCGGATTCGCCAGATCGAAGCCAAGGCGCTGAGAAAACTCAAGCACCCGAGCCGCAGCGACAAATTGCGGTCGTTCATCGACACGATATAGATTCACTTCAAAAACGCTGCGCGTTTTTGAAGTGGTCTGATCAGATTAAAAAAGCCGGAGTGAATCCGGCTTTTTCAATGGCGAGACCGGGCTCCACGTTGTTGCGCCCGGTCTGGGTGCCACTGCGTGGATGGTCCTTCAACCGTTGAAGAAGAACCGCTCCTCGACGATCTTGCCGTCTTTCACGGTATACAGGCCGACCTCGTCGACGCTCATGCGCTTGCCGCCCTTCGGGGTCATGTCCATCGTGAACCGCACCACGAACTGGTCGCCGTGAACGTAAGGGCCGACGACGTCCACCTTGTGCACATCATGGTTGGCGTACCACCACTCGCCCTTCTTCTCGACCCCGGCGCGACCCTTGATCATCGCCATCTCGCCTTCCATCGGTTCGCGCGAGACGATGTCGTCGGACCAGAAGCGCTTGCCCGCCTCCTCGAATTTGCCGTCCTTGCACAGCTGCGTGAAGGCCTGGGCCAGTTCCTTGCTTGTCATGAGGCATCTCCTGTGAAGTACGGGTGACAGCGTATCCCAGTTGGCGCTGCTCGTGTGCGACAGATTGAAGCCGCTGCCCGGCCCCTCAGCGGCCGGCAAATTTCGGCTTGCGCTTTTCCATGAAGGCCTGGCGGCCTTCGGCATAGTCCGCGCTGTTGAAGCAACGGTCCACCACCTGCTGGCACAGCGCCTTGTCACGCTGCGATTCGTCCTTCAGCGCCTCGGCGACGATGGTCTTGATCGATGACACCGTGAGCGGCGCGTTGGCGGCAATGGTTGCAGCGTAGTCGCGCACGTAGGCTTCCAGTTGCTCCGCCGGGAGCAGGCGGTTGATCAAGCCCATGGTCAGCGCTTCCTGGGCGGTGAACTGGCGCGCGGTGTAGAAAATCTCCCTGGCGAAAGACGGGCCGACCACGTCCATCAGCTTGCGCACACCGTCGTACTCGTAGCCGAGGCCCAGCTTTGCCGCCGGCACGGCGAAAGTCGAGCCCTCGGCGGCAATGCGCAGATCGCAGGACATCGCTGTGGAGACCCCGCCGCCGATGCAGTAGCCGCGAATCATCGCAATGGTGGGCTTGTTCACGTCCTTGAGTGCCTTGGACGCGCGCTGCGAGGTGGCGTTGTAAGCCTGCGTGGTTTCCGGAGACGAGCGCTTCTCCTCGAATTCGGAAATATCTGCGCCCGAGACGAAGGCCCGCTCGCCGGCGCCTTTCACCACGATGACACGAATGGCGTCGTCGGCTGCGAAGTCGTTCACCACGTCGAAAAGGGCCTGCCACATGGACATCGACACCGCGTTGTGCCGCGCCGGGTTGTTGAACGTGATCCAGCCGATCGCACCCTCCTTCTCGCCGATCAGCTTGTCGATGCCCGAAATCGCGCTCATGCCGTGCTCCTCGCCTTGTTCCGCGAGCTGTCGAAGATCACTTGATCGTCGAACAGCGTGCGGATGTCCGCGTCACCGTAGCCAAGCTCGCGCAGCACCTCTTCGGAGTGCTGGCCCAGCATGGGTGCTGGTTTGCGAATCGCCGTCAGGTCGCCGGTGGATTTGATAGGCAGGCCCAGCGTCTTCATCGGGCCGATCTTCGGGTGATCGATGTCGACCACCATCTTGCGGAACTTCACGTGGGGATCCTTCATGATCTGCTCGAACCCGTAGACCGGGCCGGCAGGCACTTGCGCCGCGTCGAGCTTCTCGACCCAGTACGCCGTCGTCTGCGTTGTCAACACCGCCTCGATCTCGCGCTCGAGTTCGTCGTTGTTCTTCAAGCGCAGCGCCAAACTTGAAAAGCGCGGATCGGTCATCCATTCGGGCTTGCCGCAGACCATGGTGCAGAAGTTGCTCCAGAGCTTCTCGCTGCCCGCGCCCACCGTGACGTAGCCGTCCTTGGAGCGATAGGCCTGGTAAGGCGCCGAGCGCCGATGCCGCGTGCCGGTGGCAGTGGGGATTTCTCCGCCGCCAAAGAACGCGCCGAATTCCCAGATCGACCAGGCCAAGCCTGCCTCGAGCAGCGAGGTCTCGAGGTATTGCCCGGTGCCGAACCGCAGCTTGCCGATGTAGGCCCCAAGGATGCCGTACAGCGCGGTGACGCCGCTGGCGATGTCGTTCATGGCGATGCCGACCTTCGCGGGGCGCCCGCCGGGATACCCCGTCATCATCATGATGCCGGACATGCCTTGCGCGATGATGTCGAAGCCGCCCTTCTTGCCATACGGCCCGGTCTGCCCGAAGCCCGACATCGAGGCGTAGATGATGCCCGGGTTGCGCGCCTTGAAGCTCTCGTAGTCGATGCCGAGTTTCTTCACCACGCCGGGCCGGAAGTTTTCAATGACGATGTCGGCCTTCTCGGCCAGCTTCATCACGATTTCCTTGCCGCGCGGGTCTTTCATGTCCAGCGCGAGGCTTTTCTTGTTGCGATTGAGCACGGCGAAGCAATACGACTCGCCGTTCACCTGCGGCTCGAAGCGCCGCGTGGTGTCGCCATCGGGGAATGCCTCGATCTTGACGATGTCGGCCCCCATGTCACCCAGGACCGTGGCGCAATAAGGCCCGGCCATCACGTTGGTGAGGTCGAGAACCCTCACGCCCTCCAGCGGTAATGCCATTGTTGTTCCAGTGTTTAAGAAACCAGTGTGATCTGCGAAGTATCGATCTGCGCGAATACCTTTTCGCCGACCTCGAATACGTCCCGTGGGCCCGTCGCCACCCGAAGCGGCTCCGCGGGCCCGGCAAACGCAAGGTGATAGTCCCACGACTCTCCCAGGTAGGCCCGGCGCTGCACGCTCGCCTCGATGCAGCAGCGCTGCGCCGCTGCCGCGGGCTCCTCGCGGCTGAGCCGGATATTCTGCGGCCTGATCGACGCCAGCACGTCGCCCGCCGCGCTGCCGCCCGAGCTCAGCAGCTCCGATGGGACCACGAAGCCGCCGAAGTCTATCGCGCCGTCGCGCCGGGTGCCTTTCAGGAAATTGGTACGGCCGATGAATCCGGCGACGAACTTTGTCTTGGGCCGATGGTACATCTCGTACGGCGCATCCACCTGCTCCAGATGGCCCTGGTTCATCACGGCGATGCGATCGGACGTCACCATCGCCTCGGCCTGGTCGTGAGTCACATAGACCATGGTCATGCGGAATTCGTCGTGCAGGCGGCGGATCTCGAAGCGCATCTCCTCGCGCAGGTTCGCGTCCAGGTTCGACAGCGGCTCATCGAGCAACAGCACCGAGGGCTTCACGACGATCGAACGCGCCAGTGCGACACGCTGCTGCTGCCCACCGCTCAATTCGGCGGGATAGCGATCGCGCAGCGCACCCAGTTGCACCACTTCCAGCATTTCATTCACGCGCCGGCGGGTCTCGTCCGCGTTCACGTTGCGCACCTTGAGGCCAAAGCCGACATTTTCCGCCACCGTCATGTTGGGCCAGATGGCGTAGCTCTGGAAGATCATCGACATCTGCCGCTTCTCGGGCGGCAGGCTGGACTCCGGGGAAGAGATCACCTTGCCATCCAGCTCGATCGTGCCTCGCGTGGGCGCCATGAAGCCGGCGATCATGCGCAA
>JAQGMT010000094.1 GCA_028292185.1 Ramlibacter sp.
TGAAATCGAACCAACGCAGGCGCCTCAAGAACGATTTACGGCAGCCCGCCCGACCCCGGCTTTGCAGAGACGAGTTGGCGAGCTACCGGTGGCACGCCACCATTTGTACTCGCGACAGGCGGTACCCGGCAGGGGCGATTTCTGTATCGGCTGTGATGTTCGGCCTGGGGCCGGGCGCGCTTGCGCGCATCAACTCTGACTCGCCGCGGTTGTTTGAACGGAGCGGCCCCAGGGCGCGAAGTGAGTTCCGCGGCGCCGGTCCCAGGCCGAACAGCGCAGCGCAGTCACCGCGCAAGCGGTGACCGAGACAGTATGAGCCCCTGACGGGTACCGCCTGCCGCGACGCGAGGTCAATCAACGAAGTGTCTTCCGGCACTGCCGAAAGACATGTTCGTCGAACCCAACTCAGGACGGCACGCGTGGAAATCGGCGAGCCCCACGATGCGGGGGTGGCGAGGTCCTCGCGTGCGGGAACAAAACGCAGCGTGAACGCGCGGCCCACCAGGCGCGGCTGCCCCGGAGCCAGCGGCAAGGTGCCGCGCATCCAGATGTTGCGGAGGCCCTTCTTCAACAACACGGTTGTGATGGTGCCGGTGGACACGGCGGACAGGGTGCGCACGATGGACGCGTCCAGGGCAAGAGATTCAGTCGTCATCGGGTTTCCATTCGACGTTAGGGATCGTAACCGGCGTCGGCGCTTCACACTTCTTCACCAGACTGTACCAATCCGGCGTCGTCGCGTCCCATCCCGGCCGCGTTGAAAGGGTGTCAGCTCGGCAACTCGCGGGCGGGCGTACCTCAAAGGAGATCAGCAATGAAACGCAACCTCAAGACCCTGTTGGCACTGTCCGGCTTGGTCCTCGCCGGCCACGCCGCTGCCCAGATCACCTTCTACGAAGGGGAGGGCTTTCGCGGACGGGCTTTCACCACCAACGAGCGCGTCTGGAACCTGGAGCGCAATGGCTTCAATGACCGCGCTTCTTCCATCGTGATCGACCGGGGCCGCTGGGAAGTTTGCGAACATGCGCGCTTCGAAGGGCGTTGCATGGTGCTGCGCCGGGGCAGTTATCCGTCCTTGCGCGAAATGGGCATGAACAACGTGATCTCGTCGGTGCGACCGGCGGAGTCCGGCCGCCGCTACAGCAACGAGGCGCCCGAGCCGCTGGCCGCGGTGCCGGATTATGAATACCGCCGGCGCGCCAACGAACGCGTGTTCGACGCGCCCATCACGTCGGTGCGCGCCGTCGTCGGGCCGCCGAACCAGCGTTGCTGGGTCGAGCGCCAGCAGGTGACCCAGCCTTCGCGTGGCGATGCCAATGTCGGCGGCGCTGTTGTGGGCGGCCTCATCGGTGGCATCCTGGGTCACCAGGTTGGCGGCGGATCGGGCAAGGACCTGGCCACTGCGGGTGGCGCGGTGGCCGGCGCGGTCATTGGCTCCAACCAGGGCCGCAACGGCGGGCCCGTCGTGGTCGACCGCGATGTGCAGCGCTGCCAGACCGTGCAAAACACGCAGCCCGACTACTGGGACGTGACCTACAACCACCGGGGAGTCGAGCACCATGTGCAGATGAGCGCACCGCCCGTTGGGCGCACCATCGCCGTCAACGGCAACGGAGATCCGCGCCAGTAAGGGCGGTTACTGCAGCCCGGTGCGGGCTGCGCGCACGCGCGCGTCGTTCAAGAGCCTGATCAGCCCCTCGAGTTCGACGGGCTTGATCAGGTGAGCATCGAAGCCCGCGTCTTGCGTGCGGCGCTTGTCGTCCTGGCTGCCGTACCCCGTCATGGCAATGGCAAAGACCTGCGCCAGGGCGGGCACCGCACGCAGCTGGCGCAAGGTCTCAAAGCCATCCATTCCCGGCATCGCCAGATCGAGCAGCACCACGTGGGCGTTGAAGCGCTGAGCGAGCTTCAAGGCGTCCTGGCCGGAATACGCGCACTCCACCTGGTTGCCCAGCAGCCGCAGGATGGCCGTGGTGGTGTCCGCTGAATCGCGGTTGTCGTCCACCACCATCACGCGCCACGCGTCGGCCTGGTTTTCGCGGCGCACCGGCGGCTGTTCTCCGATTTGCGCCGGTGCTGCCGGCATCCGGAAGAAGAAGGTGCTGCCCTGGCCAGGGCCGGGGCTGCTTGCATTCAGTGCGCCGCCGTGCAGTTGCGCGAGCGATCGCGCGAGGGTCAGCCCGATGCCCAGCCCGCTTTCGGTGGCAGCGCCGTGGCTGCCTTGCCTGAACAGTTCAAAAATGCTTTCGAGCTCGGAGGCGTCCAGGCCTCGGCCGTTGTCCGACACCGAGGTGGTCACCAAGCCTTCGGTCTGTTCCACTTTCACCGTGATACGCCCGCCATCGGACGTGTACTTGGCCGCGTTGATCAGCAGGTTCTGCAAGATCTGCGACACGCGCGTGCCGTCGCCAGTGACGTGGACGGACTGCGGCGGAAGATCGAGGATCAGCGTGTGGTGGCGCGCTTCGATCACCGGCCGTACCGTCTCCACGCTGCGCGCGACAATTTCCTCCAGGCGCAGCAGCTCGCGCCGCAAGGTGATCTTCCCCGTGGTCAGGCGGCCGACGTCCAGCAGGTCGTCCACCAGCCGCGTCACGTGCGTCAACTGACGGTCGATGATGTCGCGGCAGTTGCGCAGCGCGGGGCTGGTCAGCGGTTCCAGCTGCATCACGCTCACCGCGTTGCGGATCGGCGCCAGCGGGTTGCGCAGTTCATGCGCCAGCATCGCGAGGAACTCGCTCATCATGCGGCTTGAGCGTTCGAGTTCCTCGAGGCGGCGGCGCTCGGTCATGTCGCGGGTGACCTTGGCGTACCCGACCAGCTGCCCGGCGCCGTTGTAGATGGCCGTGATCACCACGTTGGCCCAGAACAGCGAGCCGTCCTTGCGCACGCGCCAGCCTTCATCCTCGACCCGGCCATTGGCCCGCGCGTCCGCCAGTTCCCGCGCCGGTTTGCCGGCTTTCTGGTCCTCGGGCGGGTAGAAGGTGTCCATCGGGCGGCCGATGATTTCGCGCGCCTCGTAGCCTTTGATTGCCTGGGCGCCGGCATTCCAACTGCGGATCGTGCCGTCCGGGTCCAGCATGAAGATGGCGTAGTCGCGCACGCCTTCCACCAGCAGCCGGAAACGTTCTTCGCTGGCGCGAAGCTGCTCCTCGTGGGCGCGGCGCTCGGTCATGTCGCGCGTGACCTTGGCATAGCCCGCGACCTGCCCAGAGTCGTCGTGCACCGCCGTGATGGTGACGTTGGCCCAGAAGCGGCTGCCGTCCTTGCGGATGCGCCAGCCTTCGTCCTCGATGCGGCCATCGCGGGCGGCGCGGCGCAGTTCTTCCGCGGGCCAGCCGCGTGCCTTGGCTTCCTCCGGATAGAAGATCGAAAAATGCTGGCCGATGATCTCGTTGGCGCGCCAGCCCTTGATCTTCTCCGCCCCCGTGTTCCACGACACGATGTAGCCCTCGGGGTCGAGGATGAAGATGCCGTAGTCGATGACGGCCTCGATCAGCAGCTGGAAGCGTGTCTCCACGCCGGAGTCGCGGCGGGGTAACTGGAGCAGTGAGTTCAAGCTGGAGTCTGGGTAGGGTGCGGGCCGCCCGATTATGGTCGGGCCAGCGCGGCAGTGGGCCTCAAGGCACCCCGGATGCGCCCTTGTCCTACAGGCCCGCCCAACGCTGGCGCGCCTCTGCGGCCCGACAGCAGCCGCCCCCCCAGACTCATCATCGGAAACCGCTGACACAGCCGCAGGCCTGCGGCCCGGCGAGCCCGGGCCCGCGTCCTAGCGCGTCCGCGGCAAAAGCACTACCATCGGCGTTCAACTGTAGGCGCAGACTATTATCATGTTATTAACCTACGGCTGGTGCCTGCATGGATGAAAAAGCCCGTTTGACGATATTGATCGATCCCGCCAAAAAGAAGGCGTTTGAAGACCTGTGTTCATCGCAGGACGTCACGTCCTCGCAGATGGTGCGGCAGTTGATCAGGCAGTACCTGGAAAAGCACGGGGTCGAGTACCTGCCCGCCGCGAAGAGGACCAAGCACAAATGAGGGTGCCCGCACGAGGTGAGCAATTGAAGTCGGCGAAGGGGGAGACATGGATCGTGCTGAGATGCCACCTGGCGCCGGACGGCGCGAGGTTTTTCGCGGTGGACCTGATCAGGCAACATGACCTGCGGCAAACGTCCCGCGCCGTGAATCTCACCTGGGATGAGTTCGAGGATTTCTGCCGCCGCGAGGGCATCGCGTATCCGCCCTGAAGCGCGCGCGAGGTGATTGCGCGTGCGGTCGCGCTTGTGATCAAGGAAAAAGAATTATAATTTGATTAACATCGAGACCGCCCCTCATGGAGAACAAGACCGCCAGGCTCACCGTCCTGATTGACCCTGACCGCAAGCAGGCGTTCGAAAAACTCTGCCACGCGCAAGACATGACACCTTCGCAAGTGATGAGGCGGCTGATCCGCGAATTCCTGCTGGAACACGGCGTCAAGCTGCCCGCGCCCGCGAAGAAGAGCCGCAAGTAAGCGCGGCCCTCACGTCACGTGGCGCGCAGCCACGTGAACATGCGTATCGGCAGGCGGCTACAGCGGCCGCACCTGGAACTTGCGGAACTTCACCACGCCGCCGGCGTACTGCAGGCCGATCGGCCCTTCCGGCAGCCGGCCGTCCTCGGCCTCGGCGGTCTTCACTCCATTGAGCATCACGGTCATCTTGTTGCCCTTGGCCGTGATGTCGTACGTGCTCCATCTCCCCGCGGCCTTCGGCATCGGATCGACCTTCGCCAGGTGCACGATCGCGCCGGTGCCGAATGAGGGATCGGGCCGGCGGTCGAAGATGTTGGCTTCGTAGCAGGTCTGGTCGGTCATGGGCCTGGCGTTCGAACAGCGCATGTAGATGCCGCTGTTGGCGTCCTCGCTGACCCAGAACTCGACGTGCAGCTGGAAGTCCTTGTACGAATTGCGGGTGAGCAGGTAATGGGTGGGCTGGGTGTCCGGCCTCTTGTCGGCCATGATCACGCCGTCCTCGACCCGCCAATTGGCGCCGCCGACGCTCACCCAATTCTCCATTCCCTTGCCGCCGTCGATCAGCGTTTGCCAGCCCGCGTCGCCGCGCATCGAGGCGCAGCCGGCGATGCTGAGGGTCGCCGCAAGGAGTGCCGGAACCAGGGTAGGGAATCGAATCATGGGTGTGTCTCCGTTGTTTGAGTTGAGCTTTATATCAACTAAAGGCTGACCTCACAACGCTGCCAGCCCGGGGCTCACCGCTCCTTTTGCCGAACGATGTAGCGCACGAAGCCGTCGGCCTGGGAGAACTGGTCGTAGAGCTTGCGGGCCGGTTCATTGTCTTCGCGCGTCATCCAGTAGAGGCGCGCCCAGCCTTCCGCGCGCATGGCGTTGCGCAGCCATTCAATCAGGGCTTTGCCGATGCCGCGACTGCGCGCCGAGGGCAGCACGAAGAGGTCTTCCAGGTAGCACACGGGCTGCGTTTCCCAGGTGTTTTCGTGCACCACGCAATTGGCGAAGCCGTACACCTGGCCATCGACCTCCGCGACGATGCACATCACCGCCGAGTCGGGATCGAGGATGCGCTTCCAGGTGCGATCGGTGACATCTCGCGAGAGACGGACGTCATAGAAGTCGCAGTAGCTGCGCCACAGCTTGCGCCATGTCGCTTCGTCGCCGGGCAGGGCGGCGCGGATGACGGGGGGATTCATGCATGCACATTGTGCACGGGACTGTGGCTACAACTGCGCGGCCAGCAACACCGCCGCGTGCACGGCCTCGCGCTGGGCGCCGTCCTGGATCTGGTGCCGGCAGCTGGTCCCGTCGGCGACGACGATGGCACCGGGGAACTTGCGCACCGCCGGAAGCAAACTCAGTTCCGCCATCTGCATCGACACGTCGTAATGATCCGCTTCATAGCCGAAACTGCCGGCCATGCCGCAACAGCTGCTCTCGATCAGTTCGGGCTGCACCCCCGGGATGAGTTTCAGAACGTCGACGATCGGTGTGACCGCGGCGAACGCCTTCTGGTGGCAGTGACCGTGCAGCAGCACGCGTTTGTCCAGGGGACGCAAGCGTTTCTTCAAATCGTCGAGCCGCCCGGCCAGCGCCTCGCGCGCGAGGAACTCCTCGAACAACAAGGCCTGCCGGGCTACGGTATGCGCAGTCGTTCCCAAACCCATCGCAAGGATTTCATCGCGCAGCGTCAACAGGCACGAGGGTTCCAGCCCGACGATGGCGATGCCCTGGTCGGCGAAGGGCAACAGCGACTCCACCACTTCGCGCGCCTTGGCCTTGGCCTCGTCGACCATGCCCGCGGCGAGGTAGGTGCGGCCGCAACACAGGTGCTTGCCATCGCCCAGCAGCTTGGTCGCGACGTGCACCGTGTAGCCGGCCGCCTGCAAGACCTGCAGCGCCGCGCGCGCATTCTCCGATTCGAAGAAACCGTTGAAGGTGTCGACGAACAGCACCACGGCCTTGCTTGCAGACAGCGCTTCCTCGCGTGTGGCCGTGCGTGGTGTGTCGTTGAAGAAGTGACGCGACTGCCAGGCCGGCAGGCTGCGCCGGGCGGAAAACCCCAGCAGCTTCTCGCCCCAGCGCGCCAGCAGCGGGCTGCGATTGCGCAGATTCAGAAGCGCCGCCATGCCGCTGGCGCGATGCACGTATTCGGGCAGGCGCGCGATCAGCTTGTCCTTGAGCGTATGGCCATGCCTTTTCTTGTAGTGATGCAGGAACTCCACCTTCATCTTGGCCATGTCGACGCCCGTCGGGCAATCGCGCTTGCAGCCCTTGCAGCTTACGCACAGGTCGAGTGCGTCGCGCACTTCCTCGCTGTCGATGCCGCCGTCCGCCAATTGGCCCGAGAGCGCCAGCCGCAGCGTGTTGGCCCTGCCGCGCGTGAGGTGCTTCTCGTCGCGCGTCACCCGGTAGCTCGGGCACATCGTGCCCGCGTCGAACTTGCGGCAGTGCCCGTTGTTGTTGCACATCTCCACTGCCTTGGCGAAACCTTGCGCCGGATCCTCGCCGGTGCCGGGTTCACTGACGCGCTCGGTGGCCGCATCGTTCTGCACGTTCCAGCCGCTCCAGTCGAGCGCGGTCTTCAGCGGGATCACCTTGTAGGTGGGAGGAAAGCGCATCAGCCGCGCGTCGTCCATTCGCGGCGGATCGATGATGCGGTTCGGGCACAAGAGGCCGATGGGATCGAAGATCCGCTTGATCTCGGCAAAGGCCTGGTTGATCTTGGGGCCGAACTGCCACGCGACCCACTCGCCGCGGCACAAGCCATCGCCGTGCTCGCCGCTGTAGGAACCTTTGAACTTGCGAACCAGCGCCGACGCTTCCTCGGCGATCGCGCGCATCTTCGGCGCGCCACTGGTTCGCATGTCGAGGATCGGCCGGACGTGCAGCGTGCCGACTGAAGCGTGCGCGTACCACGTGCCGCGGGTGCCGTGCTTGTGAAACACTTCGGTCAGGGCATCGGTGTATTCGGCCAGGTGCTCCAGCGGCACGGCGCAGTCCTCGATGAAGCTCACGGGCTTGCCGTCGCCCTTGAGGCTCATCATGATGTTCAGGCCCGCCTTGCGCACTTCCCACAAGTTCTTCTGCGGCGCGTCCTCCACCATCTGCACCACCGAACCCGGCAAGCCCAGGTCGCCCATCAACTCCACGAGTTGCTGGAGCTTGCGCACGAGCGCCGGCTTGTCGTTGCCGGCAAATTCCACCAGCAGCACCGCATCCGGCTCGCCGATCACCGCGCTGCGGATCACCGGCGCGAACGCGGGGTTTTGCAGCGACAGCTCGATCATCGTGCGATCGACCAGCTCCACCGCGGTCAGGCTGCCGTCGGAGCCCAGCTTGACGATGTGCTGAGCGGAATCCATCGCCTTGTAGAAGGTCGGAAAGTTCACCACGCCCAGCACCTTGGCTTGCGGCAACTCCGAAAGCTGCAAGGTCAGCGCGCGGGTGAGGGCGAGTGTGCCTTCGCTGCCGACAAGCAGCTGCGCGAGGTTGACCGAGCCGTCCTGCGTATAAGGTTTCACGCTCTGCGGCCGGAAGATATCCAGGTTGTAGCCGCCGACGCGGCGCAACTGCTTCGGCCAGTGCTCGTCGATCTCGGGCGCGAGTTGCGCGGCCAGTTCCTTGACGCGCGTGCCGATCGCCATCGCGGCGCCCACGCTGTCCTCATAGCGGCCGAACTGGTGCAACTCACCGTCGGAAGTCCAGGCCTGCGCGCCCAGCACGTTGTGCACCATGTTGCCGTAGGCAATGCTGCGGCTGCCGCAGGAGTTGTTGCCCGCCATGCCACCCAGCGTGGCTTGCGCGCTGGTGGACACGTCCACCGGATACCACAGTCCCAGTTTCTTCAAGGCCAGGTTCAGGTGATCCAGCACCATGCCGGGTTCCACCTCGGCGGTGCGCGAGGCGGCGTCGAAGTGCAGGATCTTGCGCAGGTGCTTGGAGTAGTCGATCACCAGCCCCGCGCCGACGGTCTGTCCGCATTGGCTGGTGCCGGCGCCGCGCGCAATGACCGGCACCTTGAGGTCGCGGCAGATGTCCAGCGCCAGCTTCACGTCGTCGCTGCTGCGCGGCACGAACACGCCCACCGGGTCCACCTGGTAGATGGACGCGTCGGTGGCATAGCGGCCGCGGTCGGCGGGCGAGAACAGCACTTCGCCCTGGGTTTGCGCCGCGAGCCGCGCCGCGAGGGCTCCGGCGACTTCATTGCTGGCGCGGGCCACAGCGTCGTAGGCAGAGCCCGTGGCTTCCTGCGCCACCTTCAGGGGGAGCGGAGCGTTCATTGCGCGGCCTGCTTTGCCGGCTGGGCCGCGGCATGTCGCAACTGGGCTATCACGGCGTCGCGCTTGTTGTAGAGGTGCTGCTGCAGCAGTGCGCGCAAGGTCGCGCCGTCTCGCGCGCTCAAGGCATCGACCATCTTTTCATGTTCCTTCATGGCGCGCTTCCACTTGTCCCCATTCTGGTTGGAACGAAAGCGCAGCGCCTGCAAGCGCGCGTTGACCTGGTTGTAGGTGCTGGTGAGCACCGGGTTCTTGGCCGCGGCATTGATGGCGGTGTGGATCATCGAATTGATGCGATAGTAGTTGGAGAGATCGGCGCGCGTGTAAGCGCCCATCATCTCGAATTGCATGGCGCGAATCTCGGCGAGCTCCGCATCGGTGATGCGTTGCGCCGCAAGCTCGCCCGACAGGCCTTCGAGGCCCGCCATCACTTCGAAGGTGTTGAGCACATCGGCTTCGCTCAAAGCCACGGCGATCGCGCCGCGATTGGGCACCAGTTCGACCAGTCCTTCCGCGGCCAGCATCTTGATCGCCTCACGCAAAGGCGTGCGCGAAACCTGCAGCTCGTGCGCGAGCTCGCGTTCGTTCAACTTGGCGCCCGGAGCGATGCGGCCTTCCACCAGCATCTGGCGCAGCCGCTGCGTGGCCTGCTCGTGCAGCGCGGCGCGCGGAATGGCGATCACTTCGGCAGTCATGAGCAAGATTGTATGCAAAAACATCGACCCTTAATACGGAGTCTTCGGTAGAGCCCCGCTTGACAACGTTTTTTTGTATGCAAAAATCTGCGAATTGATTTCCTCCGGACCCACGCCCATGTTGACGCTCGACTACCACCCCACCGGCCGCCATTTCCTTCAGATCCCCGGACCCTCCCCGGTGCCCGATCGCATCCTGCGGGCCATGAGCCTGCCGACCATCGACCACCGCGGTCCTGAGTTCGGCGAGCTTGGCTTGCGTGTGCTCAAGGCAATGCAGGCCATCTTCCAGACCCGCCATCCGGTCATCATCTATCCGGCCTCGGGCACCGGCGCGTGGGAAGCGGCGCTGTGCAACGTGCTCAGCCCGGGTGACAACGTATTGATGTACGAGACCGGGCACTTCGCGAGCCTGTGGAACAAGCTCGCCACGCGCCTCGGCTTGAAGACCGAGTTTCTTGGACTGCCGGGCATCGAGGGATGGCGCCGCGGCGTTCAAGCCCACCTCATCGAAGAGCGGCTCGCCGCCGATACGCAGCACGCCATCAAGGCCGTGTGCGTGGTTCACAACGAAACCTCCACCGGCGTCACCAGCAACATCGCCGCGGTGCGCAAGGCGATCGATGCGGCCAAGCACCCTGCGCTGTTGCTGGTCGACAGCATTTCCGGCCTGGCCTCGGCCGACTATCGGCATGACGAGTGGGGCGCGGACGTCACCATCGCCGGTTCGCAAAAGGGATTGATGCTGCCCCCGGGCATCAGCTTCAACGCGCTCTCGCCGAAGTCGATCGCGGCCAGCAAGACGGCCAAGCTGCCGAAGGCGTTCTGGGCCTGGGACGAGATACTGGAGATGAACAAGACGGGCTACTTCCCCTACACACCCAACACCAATCTGCTGTATGGCCTGGCCGAGGCTTGCGACATGTTGATGGCACCCGAGCATGGCGGCTTGCCGGCGGTGTTCGCGCGGCACCAGCGCTGGGGCGAGGGCGGGCGCGCGGGCGTGCGCGCCTGGGGCCTGGAGATCCAGTGCGCCGAGCCGGCCGTGTATTCACCCGTGCTCACCGGCGTGATGATGCCCGACGGCGTCGATGCCGACGCGGTGCGCAAGGTCATCTACGAACGTTTCGACTGCTCGCTGGGCACGGGCCTGGGCAAAGTGAAGGGCAAGATGTTCCGCATCGGCCACCTGGGCGACAGCAACGACCTCACCTTGATCGCTGCGCTGGCGGCCTGCGAGATGGGGCTGAAGCTGTCCGGCGTCAAGCTGGCGGGTTCGGGGGTGCAGGCCGCAATGGATTATTTCGCGTCGCACCGGGCTGCCATGCCGCTTCGCATGGCAGCCTGAAGGCCGTTGCGAACAAGAAAAAGCAGACCGCCTCGCGCGGCATGGAGTGCTTCCTGAATTCCCCCGCCGGACGGTCCGGCATCGTGCAACCCTGAAGGAGACAAGCATGACGAAATTAAAACTGAAAACCCTGCGCCAGGCCGTGCTGTTGCCGCTGGCGCAGCTGGCGCCGCTGGCGCTCGCCGCCCTGGGCGGCATGGCCTTGCCTGCCCAGGCGGCCGCCTGGGAACCGACCAAGCCGGTGGAGGTTGTCGTGCCTGCGGGCGCCGGCGGCGCTTCGGACCAGATGGCCCGAACCATTCAGGGCATCATCGTCAAGAACCAGCTGATGAAGCAGCCCATGCTGATCCTGAACATGGGAGGGGCCAGCGGCGCGGAAGGCCAAATGGATGTCAAGGGTGCCAAGGGCAACGCACACAAGCTGATGGTGGCTTTTTCCGGCATCTACACGCTGCCCATCGCGGTGAACCTGCCGTTCAACTGGCGCGATCTCAACCCGGTGGCGATGATCGCGATGGACGAATTCGTGCTGTGGGACAACGCTGAAGCACCGTACAAGACGGCACATGATTACCTTGCCGCCGTCAAAGCCGCCCCGCCTGGAACTTTCAAGATGGGTGGCACCGGCAGCAAGCGCGAGGACCAGATCATCACCGTCGCGCTGGAAAAATCGGCCGGCGTGAAGTTCTCCTATATTCCCTATACCAGCGGTGGCCAGGCGGCGACCCAGCTGGTGGGCAAGCACATCGATTCGAACGTCAACAATCCGAGCGAGAACATCGCCCAGTGGCGCGCCGGCCAGGTGCGCGCCCTGTGCGTATTCTCTGAACAGCGCATGGCCTTCAAGGAAAAGATCACCACGGACCAGGCATGGTCTGACATCCCCACCTGCAAGGAGTCGGGCATCGACGTGCAATACCAGATGCTGCGCGGTTTCTTCCTGCCGCCGGACACCACCAAGGAGCAGGCCGCGTATTACGCCGACCTGCTGAAAAAGGTCACGGCCACGCCGGAGTGGCAGTCGTATGTGAGCAAGCAGGCACTGAAGGCGACCTTCCTCACCGGCACTGATTTCGTCAAGTTCCTGGAAAAAGACGAGGCCTTCCATAACAAGCTGATGAACGAAGCCGGTTTCGCGGCCAAGAAATAATTCCAGCAATCTTCCGGGGGAGGGGTGGTTATGGATGATCTGAAAGAAATGCGCGGCCCGCGCAGTGGCGGTCTCTCGCACAGCCATGTCGATGCGATCACGGCGGTCGCCATGTTCCTCATCGGTGTGGTAATGATGGTCGACAACTACAAGGTCGGCGCGGGATGGGCCGCGGATGGGCCGCAGTCGGGCTATTTTCCATTTCGCGTGGGCGCCATCCTTTGCATCGCGGCTGTGGTTGTCTTCCTGAAGGCCATGTACGGAAAGCATCGCAACCACGAGATCTTCGTCTCATGGCAGCGATTCAAGCTGGTGCTGATGGTGTTCATCCCCACCATCGTCTATGTGCTGGCAACCGAGTTCCTCGGCATCTATGTCGCCTCCACGATATTCATCGCCGCGTTCATGCGGGTGATGGACAAGCGCAGCTGGTGGAAGGTAGTGCTGATCAGTATTGGCGTGAGCGCAACGCTGTTCTGGCTTTTCGAAATCCAGTTCATGGTGCCGCTGCCGAAGGGGCCCCTGGAAGCCCTGTTCGGTCGCTGACCCGGACGCTTGAAAGCTCTCGATGGAAAATATAGACGCCCTGTTTCACGGCTTCGCGGTCGCGCTGACCTGGTACAACGCCCTGATGATGCTGATCGGCCTGGTGCTGGGCATCGTCATCGGCGTCCTGCCGGGCCTGGGAGGACCGAATGGCGTGGCCATTCTGTTGCCACTGACATTCACCATGCCGCCCACCTCGGCGATCATCATGCTGTCCTGCCTCTACTGGGGCTCGCTGTTCGCCGGCGCCATCACCTCGATTCTGTTCAACATTCCTGGTGAAACGTCCGCGGTAGCCACGACCTTCGATGGCTATCCGCTGGCCCAGCAGGGAAAGGCCGGCGAGGCGCTCACCGCATCATTCACCGGGTCGTTCATCGGCGCCTTCGTGGGTGTGCTGCTGATCACGTTTCTCGCCCCCCTGGTATCGAAATTCGCGCTCAAATTCGGCCCGCCCGAGTTCTTCGCGGTGTTTCTTCTCACTTTCTGCAGCTTTGTCGGGGCGGATACCAAGGCGCCCTTCAAGACCATCATCTCCATGATGCTCGGCTTCGGTCTGGCGGCCATAGGCATGGATACCGTAAGCGGCGAATTGCGCATGACCTTCGGCATGTCTGAACTCCTGCGAGGCGTCGATTTTCTGGTTGTGGTGATCGGACTGTTCGGGCTGGGCGAAATCCTGGTCACCATGGAAGAAGGGCTTGCGTTCGAGGGCAAGCACGCCAAGATCAACGCCAAGGTGGTTTGGGAAACCTGGAAAAGACTGCCCCGATACTGGTTGACGCTCATCCGCAGCTCGGTCGTCGGCTGCTGGATGGGCATCACGCCCGGTGGCGCGACTGCCGCTTCCTTCATGGGTTACGGCATCGCCAAGCGTTTTTCCCCAGATGGGGAAAAGTTCGGCAGCGGGCAGCTCGAGGGAGTCATTGCGCCGGAAACCGCTGCGCATGCAGCCGGAACCGCCGCCTTGCTGCCGATGCTGGCGCTGGGCATTCCAGGCTCGGCCACCGCGGCGGTGCTGCTGGGCGGGTTGATGATCTGGGGGCTGCAACCCGGGCCGCTTCTGTTCATCGAACAGAAGGATTTCGTCTGGGGCCTGATCGCCAGCATGTACCTTGGCAATCTCGCGGGCCTCTTCATCGTGTTGAGCACGGTACCGCTGTTCGCGGCGATCTTGCGCATCCCGTTTTCGATCATTGCGCCGGTCATCATCGTGGTGTGCGCGATCGGTGCCTACGCGGTACATGGAGCCATGCTCGACATCTGGTTCATGGTGCTGTTCGGCATCATCGGCTATGTGATGAAGAAGCTCGACTATCCGCTCGCGCCGCTGGTGCTGGCCGTGGTGCTTGGCGACAAGATGGAATCCGCATTTCGCCAGTCGATGATTGGCCCCAGCGGCGGGTTGGCGATCTTCTGGTCGAATCCGCTGGTCGGCACCATTACGACCTTGGCGCTCATGATGCTGACATGGCCGGCAATCGCCTTCGCCTTGCGCAATCTAATCGCCATGTTGGGCGGCGGGCCGATCAAGGCGCCGCGGTCGTGAGCAGATCCGGCCCGATGACTGCGGCCGGTCCCATCCCCGGCTGTCCGCAGACGACATGAGCGAGGGCGCAACCCGCTTGTCGATCGAAGGCGCCGTTGCATCGGTCGTGTTCGACCGGCCCGCCGCGCGCAACGCGATGACCTGGGCCATGTACGAGCAGCTCGGCGCGATCTGCGACCAGCTTTCCGCGGCGCCCGGCATTCGCGTCGTGAGTTTTCGCGGCGCCGGCGGCGAGGCTTTTGTCGCCGGCA
>JAQGMT010000110.1 GCA_028292185.1 Ramlibacter sp.
GCGGGTTCACCTTGATCTGCAGCTTCATCACGTCGCCGCAGGCGGGCGCGCCCACCATGCCGGTGCCGACGGATTCGTCGCCCTTGTCGAACGAGCCGACGTTGCGCGGGTTTTCGTAGTGATCAACGACTTTTTCTGAATAGGCCATTTCGGATTCCTCTGTACTGTCTTGTGTCAATGCTCAGTGGGCGGACCACTGGATGGTGCTGATGTCGATGCCATCCTGGTACATCTCCCACAGGGGGCTGAGTTCGCGCAGGCGCGCGACGTTCTGCCTGATGGTGGAGATCGCGAAGTCAATTTCTTCTTCGGTCGTGAAGCGGCCGATCGTCATGCGCAAGCTGCTGTGCGCCAATTCGTCGCTGCGCCCCAGGGCGCGCAGCACGTAGCTGGGTTCGAGCGAAGCCGAAGTGCAGGCCGAGCCGGACGACACCGCCAAGCCCTTGATGCCCATGATCAGCGACTCGCCTTCGACATAGTTGAAGCTGATGTTCAGGTTCTGCGCAACGCGATGCTCAAGGTTGCCGTTGATGAACACCTGCTCGACGTCCGTCAAGCCGTTGAGTAAACGCTGCTGCAAGGCCCGCGCCTTGGCGTTGTCCTGCGCCATCTCGGCCTTGGCGATGCGGAAGGCTTCGCCCATGCCGACGATCTGGTGCGTGGGCAAGGTGCCGGAACGCATGCCGCGTTCGTGGCCGCCGCCGTGCATCTGCGCTTCCAGCCGCACCCGCGGCTTGCGGCAAACGTACAAGGCGCCGATGCCCTTGGGACCATAGGTCTTGTGCGAGGCCAGGCTCATCAGGTCCACTGGCAGCTTCTTGATGTCGATGTCCACCTTGCCGGTGGCCTGCGCCGCATCGACGTGGAAGATGATGCCCTTCTCGCGGCACAGCGCGCCGATGGCGGGGATGTCCTGGATCACGCCGATTTCGTTGTTCACGAACATGACGCTGACGAGGATGGTGTCGGGGCGGATCGTCGCCTTCAGCAGGTCGAAATCGAGCAGGCCGTCTTCCTTGACATCCAGGTACGACACCTCGAAGCCTTGCCGCTCGAGCTCGCGCATCGGGTCGAGCACCGCCTTGTGTTCGGTCTTCACGGTGATCAGGTGCTTGCCGCGGGTCTTGTAGAACTGCGCCGCGCCCTTGATGGCGAGGTTGTTCGATTCGGTGGCGCCGGAAGTCCAGACGATCTCGCGCGGGTCGGCGCCGATCAGGTCAGCCACTTGCTCGCGCGCCTTTTCCACGGCGGCTTCGGCTTCCCAGCCCCAGGCGTGGCTGCGCGAAGCCGGATTGCCGAAATGCTCGCTCAGCCAGGGGATCATGGCGGCGACCACGCGCGGGTCGACCGGCGTCGTCGCGCCGTAGTCCATATAGATGGGGAAGTGCGGGGTCGTGTCCATGGCTGACTGTGCTGCTGACGGCTTCGAAATTAGGCGTGGAGGGATTTGCGGCTCATTGCGCCATCGCAATTGAGCGGCAACAACTTAGGACTTGGCGTACGAATTGCCGAGCGCGAACACCGAGTTGGGCGCGTTGACGCGAATCGGCTTGACCACCGGCTGCGCGGAAATCGCCCGCTTCACGGCCGGCTTGTCCTCGATCTGCACGCCCTTGGCCAGCTGGTCGTCGACCAGCTTCTGCAGCGTGACGGAGTCGAGAAACTCGACCATGCGCTGGTTCAGCGCCGACCACAGCTCGTGCGTCATGCAGCGGCCGCCGTCGTTGTCGCAATTTTCCTTGCCGCCGCACTGGGTCGCATCGATCGGCTCATCCACGGATACGATAATGTCGGCAACGGTGATGTCCGACGCCTTGCGGCCCAGGGTGTAGCCACCGCCCGGGCCGCGGGTGGATTCAACCAGCTCATGCCGGCGCAGCTTGCCGAACAGCTGTTCCAGGTAGGACAGCGAAATTTGCTGGCGCTGGCTGATCGCCGCCAGCGTAACGGGACCATTGTTCTGGCGCAAAGCCAAGTCAATCATCGCGGTAACCGCAAAACGGCCTTTGGTGGTGAGACGCATCGCAACTCCTTAATGCCCGGTGTTCCCGAGTAATTTCGTCAAGTATAGCAGAAAACCCGCTGATTTGCTCGGGTAATAGACTGGCCCAAGCCTGCTGCAGTTCCGCGCTCTTTGAAATTAACCCGTGCGCAGGCCGACGGTGGCGACCTGCGCGAGTCAATGCCGGTCAGGGCCGCTTGGCAGCCTGGATCGGCACCACGTTGTCGTGAACCACGGCGCCGAAGGCCTGCTCCTTGAGCAGCGCCAGCTGGTCGCGCACCCGAGCAGCCTTTTCGAACTCGAGGTTGCGCGCGTGCTCCAGCATCAGCTTTTCGAGCCGCTTGATCTCCTTGGCCACGTCCTTCTCCGACATGTCCTGCGTCATCGCGCGCTGCAGCTCCTGCTTTTCCATTTCCTTGCTGGTCTTCTCGCTGTACACGCCGTCTATCAGGTCGCGCACCTGCTTGACGATGCTGCGCGGCGTGATGCCATGCTCCTCGTTGTAGGCGATCTGCTTGACCCGGCGGCGGTCGGTTTCGCCGATCGCCTTCTTCATCGAGTCGGTCATGCGATCGGCATAGAGGATCGCCCTGCCGTTCAAGTGCCGCGCCGCCCGGCCGATCGTCTGGATCAACGAGCGCTCGGCGCGCAGGAAACCTTCCTTGTCGGCATCCAGGATCGCCACCAGCGACACCTCGGGAATGTCCAGCCCTTCGCGCAGCAGGTTGATGCCCACCAGCACGTCGAAGCTGCCCAGGCGCAGGTCGCGCAGGATCTCCACTCGCTCCACGGTGTCGATGTCGCTGTGCAGGTAGCGCACCTTGACGCCGTTGTCGGCGAGGTAGTCCGTCAGCTGTTCGGCCATCCGTTTGGTGAGCGTGGTGATCAACACGCGCTCGTTTTTTTCGACGCGGATGCGGATCTCCTGCAGCACGTCGTCGACCTGGTGGGTTGCGGGCCGCACTTCCACCATCGGATCCACCAGCCCGGTCGGACGCACCAGCTGCTCCACCACCTGGCCGGAGTGTTCCTGCTCGTAGGCGGCCGGGGTTGCGGAAACAAAAATCACCTGGCGCATGCGGGCCTCGAACTCCTCGAACTTCAGCGGCCGGTTGTCCAGCGCCGAGGGCAGGCGGAAACCGTATTCGACCAGCGTGGTCTTGCGCGAGCGGTCACCGCTGTACATGGCGCCCAGCTGGCCGATCATCTGGTGGCTCTCGTCCAGGAACATCAGCGAGTCCTTGGGCAGGTAGTCGGTCAGCGTCGAGGGCGGCGCTCCGGGCGGCGCGCCCGAAAGATGCCGCGTGTAGTTCTCGATACCCTTGCAATGGCCGATCTCGCTGAGCATTTCCAGGTCGAACCGGGTGCGCTGTTCCAGCCGCTGGGCTTCCACCAGCTTGCCCGCGGACACGAACTCCTTCAAGCGCTCGGCCAGTTCGATCTTGATGCTCTCCACCGCCGAGACCACTTTCTCGCGCGGAGTGACGTAGTGGCTGGAGGGGTACACCGTGAAGCGCGGCACCTTTTGCCGGATCCGCCCGGTGAGCGGATCGAACAACTGCAGCGACTCGATCTCGTCGTCGAACAGCTCGACCCGGATCGCCAGCTCGCTGTGTTCCGCCGGGAAGATGTCGATGGTGTCCCCGCGCACGCGAAACGTGCCGCGCGAGAAGTCCTGCTCGTTGCGGTTGTACTGCATGCGAATCAGCTGCGAGATGATGTCGCGCTGGCCGATCTTGTCCCCCACGCGCGTGATGAAGCGCATCTGGGTGTAGTCCTCGGGCGCGCCGATGCCGTAGATCGCGCTCACCGTCGCCACGATCACGGTGTCGCGCCGTTCCAGCACGCTCTTGGTGGCCGACAGGCGCATCTGCTCGATGTGTTCGTTGATCGAGCTGTCCTTCTCGATGAAGAGGTCGCGCTGCGGTACGTAGGCTTCGGGCTGGTAATAGTCGTAATAGCTGACGAAGTATTCGATCGCGTTCTTCGGGAAGAATTCGCGGAACTCGCTATACAGCTGCGCCGCCAGCGTCTTGTTGGGAGCGAACACGATCGCCGGCCGGCCCAGACGCGCGATGACGTTGGCCATGGTGAAGGTCTTGCCCGAGCCGGTCACGCCCAGCAAGGTCTGGAACACCTCGCCGTCCCTGACGCCTTCCACCAGCTTGTCGATTGCGGCCGGCTGGTCGCCGGCCGGCGGATAAGGCAGGAACAGCTCGAAGGGAGAATCCGGAAAGCTGATGAACTCGCCTTCTTTGTGCTCTGGTGCTACTTCGGAAATCTCTGGCATGGGGTTGGCGGGAAGTCCAGGTTGAGGACGTTTAAAATTGGGCAACCGGACAGCGTACCGCAAGCCCGGCCTTCTGTGCTTCTGACTTTCAAGGAACCCCATGTCTCTGTTCACCGCCGTCGAAATGGCCCCGCGCGACCC
>JAQGMT010000118.1 GCA_028292185.1 Ramlibacter sp.
GGGTCGGCGCGATCAAGATCGCCAGCCGGGGGCCGCAGAATTATTCGCTCGCGGGCCTGAAGCCTTAGCCGCGCGCCAGCGTGACGCCGCCGTCCACGGCGATCGTCTGGCCGACCACATAGTCGCCGGCGCGCGACGCGAGGTAGATCGCGACTCCCGCCATATCTTCCTGGGTGCCGATGCGGCCGACCGGCACCCGCTTAGCCACTTCCTCGGCGTGGTCGCGCGCCTGCTTGTTCATCTCCGAAGCGAAGGGGCCGGGCGCAATGCCGCTCACCACGATGTTGTCCTGCGCCAGCCGCAGGGCCATGCGCTTGGTGAGGTGGATCAGGCCCGCCTTGCTCGCGGCGTACGAGTAAGTCTCCCATTGGTTGACGGAGATGCCGTCGATCGAGGCAATGTTGATGACCTTGGCCGGCCGCTGCCTGGCGGCCCGCTTCAGCGGCTCATGCAGTGCTTGCGTCAGGAAGAAGGGCGTCTTCATGTTCAGGTCGACGACCTTGTCCCAGCCGCTTTCCGGGAAGGTGTCGAAGGCCTCGCCCCAGGCGGCGCCGGCGTTGTTCACCAGGATGTCCAGGGCCGGTTCGCGCTGCGCGATCGCTGCCGCAAGCCCGCGCACGCCTTGCACGTCAGAGACATCGAAGGGCAGGGAGGTGCACGGGCCGATCTTGGCCAGCTCGGCGGCGGTGGCGTCGCAGGCCTGGGCTTTGCGCGACGAGATGTAGACCGTGGCGCCCTGCGCCAGGAATCCAGCCGCGATCATCCGGCCGATCCCGCGCGAGCCGCCGGTGACCAGGGCGACGCGGCCCTTGAGAGAGAAAAGATCGTTCATGAGGGGGGTCCTGGTTGCAAGCGCCCGAGCGTAGCGCCAAGCGGGTAGCCATGCCAATCACATTTATGACACGCTGGTCAAGCATTCGAGGCGGCGCTACGATGCGCCCTCGGCCGCAATCCCGCGCCGATCCTGAAAGAGGCACTCAATGAAACGCCAATCGTTCATACGTTGTTTCACCGCGGCCGGGGCGGCTCTGTTGCTGGCGTCCTGCGCGCATCGCGACGACCCGCAGGCAGTGCTCCAGGAGGCCGACCGTGCCATGGGGGGCAGCAACCTCAAGACCCTGCGCTATACAGCCAGCGGCAGCGGGGCCAGCTTCGGACAGGCTTACCAGCCGGGCATGGCTTGGCCGCGGATCAACATTCCCGCGTACACCCGCGTGTTCGACTATGACAATGGCGCGATGCAGGAAGACGCGACCCGCAGCCGTGCCGAAGCCACCGGCGGCTCGGGACTGCCGTTGAGCGGTGAGCAACGCGCAACGGCAGCGGCGCGCGGGACTTACGCGTGGAACGTGGCCGGCACCGCCGCTTCGGCGGCACCCTTCGCGGTGGACGCGCGCGTGCACGACTTGTGGACCTCGCCGCACGGCGTCATCAAGGCCGCATTGAAGAACAAGTCCAGCTTGCGTACGGACGGCGGCAAGCGGCTCGTTTCCTTCAGCGAGTCCGGCCGCTTCAGCGCGGTGGCTTTCATCGGCTCCGACGGCCTGGTGGAGCGCGTCGACTCGCTTGTTCCCAATCCCGTGCTGGGCGACGTGCCGACCACGACTTTGTACTCCGGCTATCGCGATTACGGCGGTGTGAAGTTTCCAACCCGCATCCAGCAGAGCCAGGGCGGGTACCCGGTGCTGGATCTGCAGGTCAACGAGGTTCAGCCGAATGCTCCGGCGGCCATCGACGTCCCCCCCGCGGTCCAGAGCTATGCGGAGCGCGTGGTTGCCGATAAAGCGGCGGACGGCGTCTGGTTCCTCGGTGGCGGCTCCCACAACAGCGTGCTGATCGAGATGACCGACCATTTGATCCTGGTCGAAAGCCCGCTGTACGACGGCCGGGCCGCAGCGGTGCTGGCCGAGGCGCGGCGGCTCGCCCCCGGCAAGCCCGTGCGCTGGCTGGTGAACTCGCATCACCACTTCGATCACGCCGGGGGCGTGCGCGGCGCGGCGGCGGAAGGTGCCACGGTGCTGGTCAGCGAACAGGCTCGGCCCTGGTTCGAGCGGGTCCTGGCGACCCCGAACAGCATCAATCCGGATGCGCTGGCCCGCTCGGGCCGCAAGGTGCAATTGGTGGGCGTGAATGGGAGGCGGAGCATGGGGGACGCGAATCGCCCGGTGGAGGTGATCATGATCGGCGACAGCAATCATGCGCAGGGCTTCATGATGGTCTGGCTGCCCAAGGAACGCCTGCTGATCGAGGCCGATGCGTACACGCCCGGCGCGCCCAACACGCCGCCGCCCGCTCAGCCGAACGCCAACAACGTGAACCTGGTGAACAACATCGATGCCATGAAGCTCAACCCCGAACGCATCCTGCCCTTGCACGGGCGGATGGTGCCGGCCGCCGAGTTGTATACGGCGGTGGGGCGCCGCAGCTAGACCGGGCGCGCGAGCCCCGCGGCTCGCGCGCGTCGCCGGTCGAGCCAGGCCTGGAATTCACCGACCACGCCTTTGCGGAAGGCCAACACGCAGAGCACAAAGATGGCCCCGATGATCACGGTGACCCAGGAGCCGACCCGATCCGACAGCGTGTCTTGCAGCGTGACGACGATGCCGGCTCCGACCACGGGGCCGAGAAACGTGCCGGCGCCGCCCAGCAGCGTCATCAGGATCACTTCGCCCGAGGTGGTTTGCAGAACGTCGGTCAGGGTCGCGAAGCCCAGCACCAGGGCCTTGAGTGACCCGGCCAGCCCGGCCAGCGTGGCGGACAGCACGAAGACCAGCAGCTTGTAGCGGTCCACGTCGTAGCCGAGCGAGATGGCGCGCGGCTCGTTCTCGCGGATTGCCTTGAGCACCTGGCCGAAGGGTGAGGCCACGATGCGGCGGATGCCCAGGAAGACGGCGACCAGCAGCGCGAAGACGAAGTAGTACATCGCGATATCGCTCCTGAGCGACACCGTGCCGAGCAGTGTTCCTCGCGTCACGCCCTGAATGCCGTTCTCGCCGCCGGTGAATGGCGCCTGCAGGCAGACGAAGTACACGAGTTGGCCGAGTGCGAGCGTGATCATGGCGAAGTAGATCCCGGAGCGGCGAATGGCCAGCAGGCCGATCACCACCCCGCCGACCATCGCGGCCACCATCCCCGCCAGGATGGCGGGCACGGTATTCCAGTGCTGGCTGGTGACCATCCAGCTGGTGACGTAAGCGCCCAGCCCGAAGTAGGCGGCATGGCCGAACGACAACATTCCGCCGAACCCGAGCAGCAGGTTGAAGGCGCAGGCGAAGATCGCGAACGAATAGAAGGTCATCAGGTAGACCGGGTAGACATCCAGCCAGGGCGCCGCGAGCCCCGCGATGACCAGCGCGACGTAGAAGATGAAGAGGGATCGCCGCATTCGCTTACTCCCGCCCGAACAGCCCGGCGGGCCGAAGCACCAGCACGATGGCCATGATCACGAACACCACGATGTTGGAAGCTTCCGGGTAGATGACCTTGGTGAAGCCTTCGACCATGCCAAGCACCAGTCCGCTCACGATAGAGCCAAGGATGGACCCCATGCCACCGATCACGACCACCGCGAATACCACGACCACCAGCGAAGAACCCATCAGCGGCGACACCTGGATGACGGGGGCTGACAGTACGCCGGCCAGCGCCGCCAGGGCAATCCCGGCTCCGTAGGTCAGCATGACGATGACGGGAACGTTGATCCCGAAGGCCTGAACCAGCTTCGGATTTTCCGTGGCTGCCCGCAGCGTCGCGCCCAGGCGCGTGCGCTCGATGACGAACCAGGTGACCATGCAGATGGTGATGGAGGCCACGATCACCCAGGCTCGATAGATCGGCAGGATCATGAAGCCGAGGTTGAACGAGCCTTGCAGCGCGTCGGGAACAGGATAGCCCTGGCCTCCCGAGCCGAACTGATCGCGCATCACGCCTTCGAAGATGAGGGCCAGCCCGAACGTCAGCAGCAAGCCGTACAGCGGATCGAGCTTGTACAAGTGGCGCAGCATCAGCCGCTCCAGCACGATGCCGAAAGCGCCGACCACGAGCGGCGACAACACGAGGGCGAACCAGTAATTGATGCCGAACGTTTGCAGTCCGATGAGGGCCGCGAACGCCCCGAGCATGTAGAAGGCGCCGTGGGCGAAGTTCACGACGCCCAGCAGACCGAAGAT
>JAQGMT010000127.1 GCA_028292185.1 Ramlibacter sp.
GGCCAGCGACGGCATCATGGTGGCGCGCGGCGACCTGGCGGTGGAAGTGGGCAACGCAGCGGTTCCGGCGCTGCAAAAACGCATGATCCGCATGGCGCGCGAACACGACAAGCTGGTCATCACCGCCACGCAAATGATGGAGTCGATGATCAGCAATCCGGTGCCCACCCGGGCCGAGGTGAGCGACGTCGCCAATGCGGTGCTGGACGGCACCGACGCCGTGATGCTCAGCGCGGAAACCGCGGCCGGCAAATATCCGCTGGAGACCATCGTCGAGATGGCCAACATCTGCTCGGAAGCCGAGAAGGCCGAAGACGTGAAGCTGGACGCCGACTTCACGGGCATGGCGTTCTCGCGGATCGACCAGTCGATCGCCATGGGCGCGCTGTTCACGGCTTATCACCTGGGCTGCAAGGCCATCGTGGCCCTGACCGACAGCGGATCCACACCGCTGTGGATGAGCCGGCACCGCATCCACATCCCGATCTATGCCCTCACGCCCAAGCGGGCGACGCAGCGCAAGATGGCCTTGTACCGCAATGTGCGGCCCTTGCTGATGGACCAGAGCGTCGAGCGCGACGTGGCCTTGGGCGACGCCGAGGCGCACCTGAAGCAACGCGGTATCGTCGCCAGCGGCGACATCTATGCGATCACTTGCGGCGAGCCCATGGGGGCGCCGGGCGGCACCAATATGCTGAAGATCTGCCGGGTGCGCTAGCTCGCGAGTTCGCGCGGCGCGTCCGGCGCGGCGGGGTACAGCTTTCGAACCGCGGCGTCCACCAGCCACGCGATCGTCCAGCAAAGCCAGCCTGTCCACAAGGTGTGGCTCATGAAATGCGCGCCCCGCAGCTGCTGAGCGGCGCCCAGCACAAAACCGACGAGCAAGGCACCGGCAAGCCATGCGCGTGCTTGCGCGATCGACACGCCGCGCAAGGCGAAGTACCCCGAGACAAAAGCAAAGCCGGCCGAAGCGTGTCCGGCGGGAAAACAGCGGCCGGGCCCGCCGTCCCTCATCCCCAGGCTCCAATGAGAAACCCAGCTGGCGTGGCCGCCGAATTCGGCCAGGTCCCACGGGCAGCTGGTGTGGCTAAGCTGCTTGAAGGTGGCAATGGCAGCCAGCGCGAGCAAGGTCGTCCCCGCCCATTGCACTCGCTGCAATCGGCTCAGGCGGCGCAGCACAGCGGTGGGCTTCCAGACCCCAATGACCAGCCAGAGTGTCGGTAGCCATGCGGCGCGGCGCGCGCCCTCGTGCAATACGTTGGACAGGAACCAGTTGTCCTTCAGTGCGAATCCTTGGCCGCTGCCCCAAGGCCGCGCCAGCAGCAAGTCGAATCCGCTCGCGTCCCACAGGATCACGCAGGCGAGGCAGAGGAGGGTCCAGAGAAGGGGCTTGTATGTGGTTCGCAAGGGATACATCGGGCGGGCGGTGCGCAGAGGGGCGCGTGTTCGCGATAGTATGCTCATCCACGCTCGCTCGTGCCGCAAATGGCGTAGGCCAGCGGCTAAAATCGTCTTGGATTGCGTCGCGTTGCGCCTGCGGCCCAGACAGATTTTATTCACTCACCGGACCAACACCATGCCCATCGTTTCCATGCGCGAACTGCTCGACCATGCGGCCGAGAACGGCTACGGGATCCCCGCATTCAACGTGAACAACCTGGAGCAGGTCCAGGCCGTCATGGAAGCGGCCAAGGAAACCGGCGCGCCGGTGATCCTGCAGGCCAGCGCCGGCGCGCGCAAGTACGCGGGCGAGGCCTTCATCAAGCACCTGATCCAGGCGGCGATCGAGGCTTATCCGAACATTCCGCTGGTGATGCACCAGGACCACGGGCAAAACCCGGACGTGTGCAAGGGCGCGATCGACCTGGGTTTTTCTTCCGTGATGATGGACGGCTCGCTGGAGGCCGACGGCAAGACGATCGCCAGCTATGACTACAACATCGAGGTCACGCGCAAGGTGGTCGATATGGCGCACCGCGTCGGCGTCACGGTCGAGGGCGAGCTCGGCTGCCTGGGCAGCCTGGAGACGATGCGCGGCGACAAGGAAGACGGCCACGGCACCGACGCAACGATGACGCGCGAGCAGCTGCTCACCGATCCCGAGCAGGCCGCCGATTTCGTCAAGCGCACGCAGCTGGACGCGCTGGCCATCGCGATCGGCACCAGCCACGGCGCGTACAAGTTCACTCGCAAGCCCACCGGCGACATCCTGGCGATCGACCGCATCAAGGAAATCAACCGGCGCATTCCCAACACGCACCTGGTGATGCACGGCAGCTCCAGCGTGCCGCAGGACCTGCTGGCGATCATCCGCCAGTACGGCGGCAACATGAAAGAGACCTATGGCGTGCCCGTCGAAGAGATCCAGCACGCCATCAAGTTCGGCGTGCGCAAGGTCAACATCGACACCGACATCCGGCTGGCGATGACCGGCGCGGTGCGCAAGTTCATGGCCGAGAACCCCGAGAAATTCGACATGCGCGACTGGATGAAGCCGGCCCGCGAAGCCGCCAAGCAGATCTGCAAGCAACGCTATCTGCAGTTCGGCTGCGAAGGCCAGGGCTCCAAGATCAAGGGCCAGTCACTGCAGGTGGTTGCCACGAAGTACCAAAAGGGCGAGCTCGCGCAGGTGGTGCACTGAACACGCTCCACACCTCGGCCCTCACTTCGCTGCCGCTGCTGGCGCGCGGCAAGGTGCGCGACAACTACGCGGTCGGGAACGACCGCATCCTGATGGTGGCCAGCGACCGGCTGTCGGCGTTCGACGTCATCATGGGTGAGCCGATTCCCGGCAAAGGTGAATTGCTCACGCAGATGGCGCTGTTCTGGTTCGACAAGCTGGGGCACCTGTGCCCCAATCACCTGACCGGCCAAGCGCCGGAAAGCGTGGTCACGCCGGCCGAAGTGCCGCAAGTCACCGGCCGCTCGATGCTGGTGAAGCGGCTCAAGCCGATTCCGGTGGAAGCGGTGGTGCGCGGCTACCTCGCCGGCAGCGGGTGGAAGGAGTACCAGGAGTCGCAGTCGGTGTGCGGCGTGAAGCTGCCCGCCGGATTGAAGAACGCCTCCAAGCTGCCGCAACCGATCTTTACGCCGGCGGCCAAGGCCGCGACGGGCCACGACGAGAACATCAGCTACGACGAAGTGGTGCGGATGATCGGCCCCGAGCTCGCCTCGCGCATTCGCGACATCAGCATCGCGATCTATCGTGAGGCCGCCGCGATGGCATTGCCCAAGGGGCTGATCATCGCCGACACCAAGTTCGAGTTCGGTCTGGACGACGCGGGCACGCTGGTCTTGATGGACGAAGTGCTCACGCCCGATTCATCGCGCTATTGGCCGGTGGAAGGCTACGACAACGCGTTTGCCAGCGGCGCCAATCCGCCCAGCTACGACAAGCAGTTCGTGCGCGACTGGCTGGAGCAGGTGCGCATCGACGGCAAGCCCTGGGACAAGACGCCGCCGGCGCCGGCCTTGCCTGCCGAGGTGGTGGAGAACACGGCCGCCAAGTACCGCGAAGCGCTCCAGCGGTTGAAAGCGTGATGCGTGGATCCCGGCCAGCGCCGGGATGACCCACCTTGCCGCTGCGCGGCGCCCGCGGGTCAACTGAGCACAACACTCGACAGCCGCCGCCGGTACGTCGCTACGGTCGGATCGTCGGGCGGGATCTGCCCCTCCGCCACCTTGGGCTTGGGCGGCTCGATGACGTCGAGCACCGCGATGTAGGTCTTGCGCGCGAGGTCCTCGTTCCACGATTTGTCGCGCATCAGGATTTCCAGCAATTCGTCCATGGCATCGGTCCAGCGGCGCTGCGCGATCAGCACGCGGGCCTTGGCGAAGCGTGCGTCGAAGTCGCGCTTGTTGGCGGCGATGCGCTGGTCCAGACCGGCGGCGGCTTTTGCGCCATCCGGCAGGGTGGCGGCGAAATCGAGTGCATCCATCCATCGCTGCAGCGAATCGAAGCGGCGCACCAGCGCGGTCTTGGCGATCACCGGCGCGAACGCCACCTTCGCGTCGTCGTCGCGGCCGGCCAGCAGCAAGGCCTTGATGTATTCGAAGCGGGCATCGTCGTTGGCCGGATCGGCGGCAACTGTTTGCTGGAGCTTTTCGAGTTGCGCCTGCGGATCGAGTTCGGCTGGCGCTTCCTCGACGACGTCTTCCTCGGGCTCGCCGGCGGGCGGCACGTGCTTGTCGAGGAATTCGCGCAGCTTGCCTTCCGGGATCGCGCCCAGGAAGCCGTCAACCGGCTGGGCGTTCACCACGAGCACGCAAGTGGGAATGCTGCGAACGCCGAAGGCGGCGGCCAGTTGCTGCTGCTGGTCGGAGTCGATCTTGGCCAGCTTGAAGCGGCCGGCGTATTCCGCTTCCAGCTTTTCCAGCAACGGGCCGATTACCTTGCAGGGCCCGCACCAGGGCGCCCAGAAGTCCACCAGCACGGGCTGGGTGGCCGAGGCGGCCATCACCTCGCTGTCGAAGTTTTCTACAGTGACGTCAATCATTGGTGCTAACTCAGGCTGAAACCGTAAAATTCAACCTTTAGGAGCAGGTATGCCCGCACAGGTTGGCGTAGTGATGGGTTCCAGCAGCGACTGGGAGACCTTGCAACACGCAGTAGCGATTCTCCAGGAATTCGGGGTGCCCCATGAAGCCCGCGTCTTGTCAGCCCACCGCATGCCCGACGACATGTTCGCCTATGCGGCCGCCGCGGCCGGGCGCGGACTGAAGGCCATCATTGCCGGCGCTGGCGGTGCCGCTCACCTGCCGGGGATGTTGGCCGCCAAGACGGCGGTGCCCATCCTGGGCGTGCCGGTAGCAGGCCGGCACCTGCAAGGCGTGGATGCACTGCACAGCATCGTGCAGATGCCCAAGGGAATTCCGGTCGCGACATTTGCGATCGGCGATGCGGGTGCGGCGAATGCCGCCTTGTTCGCCGTGGCGATGTTGGCCAATGAGGATGCGTCCTTGCGCGCCAAGCTCGAGGCTTACCGCGCGCGGCAGACCGACGCGGCGCGCAGCATGACGCTGCCGCCCCCAGGCCAATGACGCCCATCCTGCCAGGCGCGACTCTCGCGGTGATGGGCGGCGGCCAGTTGGGCCGCATGTTCATTCACGCCGCCCAGCGCATGGGCTATTTCACCGCGGTGCTGGACCCCGATCCAGCCAGCCCGGCAGGCCTGGTCAGCCATCACCACGTGCAGAGCGACTACCTCGATCAGCACGGGCTTGCGCGCCTGGCCGATCTCAGCGCCGCCATCACGACGGAGTTCGAGAATGTGCCGGCGCAGGCTCTGGCAACGCTGGCCCGGCGCCGTCCTGTGGCGCCCGGCGCCGAGGCGGTGGCGATCGCGCAGGACCGTGCTCGCGAAAAGGCGCATTTCGTGCGCTGCGGTGTTCCTTGCGCACCTCACGCGATCATCGAAACCGAGCAGCAACTGGCCGCCGTCGGCGCCGACCTGCTCCCGGGCGTGTTGAAGACAGCGCGCCTGGGCTACGACGGCAAGGGGCAAGTGCGCGTCACCACGCGCGAGCAACTTGCGGCAGCATGGGAGGCGTTGAAGCGCGTGGCCTGCGTGCTCGAACGCTTGCTGCCGCTGCAGGCGGAATGTTCCGTCATCGTCGCGCGCGCGCACGATGGGCGCATGGTGAACCTGCCGCCGCAACTCAATCTGCACCGCGACGGCATCCTTGCGCTGACGGAGGTGCACGCGGACAACCTGCCCGCTGCACAGGCGCGGCAAGCCATCGAAGCAACCCGTGCCATCGCCGAAGGACTGGACTATGTCGGCGTGCTGTGCGTCGAGTTCTTCCTGCTCGCCGACGGGTCGCTGGTCGTCAACGAAATGGCGCCCCGGCCCCACAACAGCGGCCACTACAGCATCGACGCTTGCGATCTTTCGCAGTTCGAGCTGCAAGTGCGCACGCTCGCCGGCCTGCCGCTGGCCCAGCCGCGCCAGCACAGTCCCGCGATCATGTTGAATTTGCTGGGCGATCTCTGGTTCGCGCGCGGCACCACCGAAGCCGCGCCGCCGTGGGATGCAGTGCTGGCACTGCCCGGCGCCCATCTGCACCTGTACGGCAAGACCAGCGCCCGGGCTGGCCGCAAGATGGGCCACCTCACCTTCACGGGCCCGACACTCGCCGGCGTGCGCCAGACCGCGGCCGAAGCCGCCCGGTTGCTGCGCATCGAGCCCTTCGAGGGCCTATGAAATGATCTTGCCCGGCAGTGAGGCTGCGGCCATCGAGCAGGCGGCGCTTGCCCTGGCTGCCGGCGAACTGGTGGCGTTTCCGACCGAAACCGTCTATGGCCTGGGCGCCGATGCGGGCAGCGACTCGGCCGTGGCGAAAATATTCGCGGCCAAAGGGCGGCCGGCCGATCATCCATTGATCGTGCACGTCGCCGACATCTGGGCGCTCCCCTTGTTCGCATCCGACGTCCCCGAGTTCGCGCTTCGGCTCATCAAGGCGTTCTGGCCCGGACCCCTGACCGTGATCGTGGCGCGCCGCGAGGGTGTTGCTGCGGCCGCGGCGGGCGGACAGGCCACGATCGGATTGCGTTGTCCGGCGCATCCGGTTGCGCACGCGCTGTTGCGAGCGTGCGCGCAGATGCAGCCGCCCGTGCAGGGCATCGCCGCGCCCAGCGCCAACAAGTTCGGACGCGTCAGTCCCACCACCACCGAGCACGTGCGGCAGGAGTTCGGCGATGCATTGCTGGTGCTGGACGGCGGGGCCTGCCAGGTCGGCATCGAATCCTGCATTGTCGATTGCAGCCGCGGTGCGCCGGTGTTGCTGCGGCCCGGCACGCTCACACGCGAACAGCTGGAGGCGGCCATGGGCCAGCCGCTGCGCGACCCGGGCGATTTGCAGGACGCGGCGCCGCGGGCCTCCGGGACGCTCGAGTCGCACTACGCCCCGAATGCGCGGGTCCGCCTGATGGATGCGCTTGCGCTGCAGATGGCGCTCGACGTGTTGGGCGCGCAGGCTGCCGGGATCGCCATTTACTCGCGGGCGATCTTGCACACCGCCTCGGGCAAGGTGCCGCGTCGCCGGATGCCCGATGATGCCCAGGAAACCGCGCGCCAGCTGTTCGCCGTTCTGCGCGAATTCGACGCGCAGGGGGTCCAGCTGATCTGGGTCGAGACACCGCCGGAGTCCCCCGAGTGGGAAGGCGTACGCGACCGGCTCAAGCGGGCCGCAGCGGGCTAGTTAAACTACGCCCCAGTCAATTTGGAGAACTCAATGTCATTTCACTGGATGCGCCGTGCCTTGCTGGCGCTGGCGCCCGCCGTCCTGCTGCTGCTGGGCGGCTGCGGCTCGGGAACCATCGAATCGCAGCTCAAGCCGACGCGCATGGTCGTGTTCGGGGACGCCCTGAGCGACCTGGGCCAGACCGGCACGCGCTACACCGTCAACGACGGCAGCATCAGCATCTGGACCGAGCAAGTCGCTTCCAGCTACGGCCTCGTCCTGACGACCGCGGCCGCGGGCGGTACCTCGTTCGCCACCGGGAACGCCCGGATCAACACCAAGCCGGACGCCGCCGGCAACGCCGCCACGCCGACAGTGAAGGAGCAGATCGACACCTTCCTGGCGACCGGGGGCGTGTTCGGGCCGAACGACCTCATCATCGTCAGCGGCGGCACCTCCGACCTCATCGCGGAAATGGCCAAGGTGAGCTCGGGCGCCCAGACCCAGGCCCAGATGGTTGCCAACGTGACGCAAGCCGGCCGCGATCTGGCGGCGCAGGTCCGCCGCGTGGTGGGGGCCGGCGGCACGCACGTGGTCGTGGTGGGTACCTATCAGCTCGGCAGGTCCCCCTGGGCGAACCAGATCGGCCAGGCGGACTTCCTGAACAGTGCCAGCATCTCCTTCAACGATGCACTGCTGGTCTCGATGGTGGATCTCGGCGCCAACGTGCTGTTCGTCGATGTGGCGCTGGAGGTGAACCTGATGGTGGCCAGCCCTTCTTCGTTCGGTATCTCCAACGTGACCGATCCGGTCTGCACGTCGATCGATCCTGGACCCGGCATCGGCACTGGCCCCGGCCAGGTGAACTCGGCCTTGTGCACGCCGGCCACCATCGCGTCCGGCACCGTGACCTATGACGAGTATGCCTTTGTCGACCGCGTGTACCTGACCCCGAATGCGCAGCGCCAGTTCGGCCTGTTCGCATTCGCTCGTATCCACGACCGGTTCTAACCACCCGCCGGGCCATAAAAAAGCGCCTGAACGGCGCTTTTTTTACTGGAGGAACGGTTTTCAGTGCGCGTTCAACACGCTCAGAAGCGATAGCCGACGCTGAGCGCCAGCGTGAGGGGGTCGCTGCGGATGTCCAGGGTCTGCCCGGTGGACAAGGTGGTGCGCGTCTTCAGGAACGTCTTGGCCACCATGCCATCCACGAACCAGCGCTCATTGATGGCCATGGTCGCACCAGCCTGCACGGTCAGCGCCAGCTTGGACCCTACGGACAAGGTGGTGGGCGAGCCAGCGGTCAAGGCCGAGAGCACGGCGGTGCTGCGCTCATGGTAGAACTTGACGTAAGTTGGCCCTGCGCCGAGGTAGGGGCGGAACTTCGCGCCCGGCGCGCCGAAGCGGTACTGCCCGAACAAGGTGATCGGCAAGGCCTTCACGTCGCCAATTTTTCCCGCGCCGGCAATCGCGCCGGCGCCCACGATGTCGTGCTTGTAGGGCAGGGCGAGGGGAAGATCGACCGACCAGTTGTCGGTGAGCATGTAGGTGATGCCGCCGGACGGCTCGGTGTCGGCCTTGATGTCCGCCTGGGTGCCCGGCAGGCTGGGCGCGCTCAGGTTGCCGCTGCTCACCTGGGGGCTGATGCGCGTGACGCCGACCCGGCCCATCCAGTTACCCGCCTGCTGGGCCTGCGCCGCGCTCGCGGCCAGGGCGAGCATCGCGATCGTGCAATGAAGTCTGGTTTTCATGTTCTTCCTTCGATGCAATGGTTAGATCCAGCCGGCCTTGGCCATCTGAACGGCGACGAACTGCGCCAGCAACTGGTAGCCGTACGGCGTCGGGTGCACGGTGTCGGCAAACAGGAATCTGCTGGTGTCGCCGGGGATGGTGCTCGCCGCCGTGCAGCCCAATGAGGAGCCGGCCAGTGGGTTGGCGGGAGAGGTGGTGCTGCAAGCAGGGGTCGTCACGTTGCTGAGGCTGTATTGCCCCGGATTCGCGAATTGGTCGCGCCCCTGGGCGTAGGCGTCCACCAGAACCACGGGCGTGCCCGCAAGTCCGGTTTGCAACTGGCCGTTGAACGCGGTGACCATCGTGTTGACCAGGCCGCGGGTCGATGCGTCCAGCCCTGCCGCGAAGGGCGTCTGGCTGACGTCAGGCAGGTTCACCACCAGTACGAACCGCGCTCCCTTGGCCAGCACCTGGGTCTTCACCAGGCCCGCCAGTTCCGCGCCGGCCTGGGCCATGCCGGCCAGCGCCGCGGCGATTGCCGCATTGGTGGCGGCGGCCCCGCCGGCAGCGACCTGGCCCTGGACGGTGGTCGACCAGCCTGCCGCGATGGCCGCACCGACGGCGGTCGCGCCGCCGGCAGCGGCGCTGGCGACGCCGTTGAAGTTCATGAACAGGTCATTGCCTCCGGCCATCACCGTGACCAGCTCCGTGCCGCTGTAGCTGCCACCGACCTTGGCCAAGTGCGCGGTCATCTGCGCCGTGACCGGCACCGCCAGCAGGCCGAGATTGACCTGGCTGAAAGGTGCGGCTTGCAGGGTTGCGCTGTTGGGCGCAAAGACGCCGCTGACCCGCGAGCTGCCTTGGGCGTAGTTGGTGCACGCCGGCACGTTCGTCACGGGTGCGCCGACCAGTCCCGGGATGTTCGGCAGCAGTCCGGTCTGGGCCGCGCAGGGCGGGGCGGCCTTGATGTCGGCGGCGATCAATTCCGTCCAGTTGCGCCCCGTCGGGCCGTTGACGGTCCATTTGCCGCCGCCAATGGCCGCGACGGTGCCCACGCGGTAGGTTCCGACATCGCTGAGGCTATCGCCGAACGAGACCATCGAGGTGAACGCGACGCGCGGGGTCTGGTCGCCGGCGCCGCCGCCGCCGCAGGCGGCCAGCAGAATGGCGGCGCCCAAGGCCGCCAGCTTGAGTCTGAGTAGCTTCATCCCGGTGCTCCTGTAAAGAAAAGAACGGTCGTTCTTTTGTGTGTGGAGGATCGTAGACCCCGCTTGCACCCCAGCCCATCGGGTAAGCCCCAACGGCCTTTGTAAAAACAGCCGCCGCGCAGCTCAGCCGTAGCGCAGCTTCATGACCAGGATGCACACGGCCAGCGCCAGGGTGATCGCATTGGCCGCGACCATCGGCCACGCATCGAGCAGCACGCCATAGGCCAGCCACAAGGCGACGCCGCAGGCGAAGACCGAATACATGCCCAGGGAAATGCCGCTGACGTCGCGGCTGCGGAAGGTCTTCCACACCTGCGGCACGAAGCTGCAGGTGGTCAAACCGGCGGCCAGGTAGCCGATGTATTCAGGCGAAGGCATGCGGCAGGCTCTCAGGAGTCGCGCGCGACCCAATCGATCAGGGCCTCGATCGCCGGACCGGCGGCGTGCGCCTGCGGATGATTGGCGATGGCCACCAGCACGTAGCGCTTGCCGCTGGCGCCTTGAACGAAGCCGGCCACGCCCAGCACGTCGCGCAGGCTGCCGGTTTTCAAGTGCGCCAGGCCCACCGCCTTGCCGCGCGTGCGCCGCAAGGTGCCGTCGACGCCCGACACGGGCAGCGAGGACATCAGCTCGGGCATCAGCGGCGAGGCCCAGGCGGCCTGCAACAGGCGCGCCAATTGCGCTGGCGTGATGCGCTCCTCCCGCGACAGCCCGGAGCCATTGCCGAAGCTGGGCGGCTCGCCGCCGAAGCGTTCGCGCCACCATTGCTGGATGACGCCGCGTGCTGCGTCGAACGTTCCGGCGCCGCGCTGCTGCAGGCCGAGCGTGAGAAAGAGTTGCTGCGCCATCACGTTGTTGCTGAACTTGTTGATGTCGCGGATGACTTCCGCCAGGGGCGGTGAGGCGAGCTCGAATGTGGCCGGGAGCCCGGCGGGCACGCGGCCTTCGCGCACTTGTCCTGCCAGCGTGCCGCCGACCTGCTGCCACATCCCGCCGATCGCGCGTGCGGCGTAGCTGCGCGGCTCCGAATAGGCGATCGGCCAGGTCCTTTCGCCGCAGGCGGCGGGATAGGCACCCGCGAAACGCACCCGTGCAGGATCGCTGAAATCCGCCTTCAGCCCGCCGCGCCAATCGTTGCATTCGCCGCCCGTCAGCATCACGCTGGGCGGGAGCGCCACGCCTGCCAGCGGCGGTTCCAGGTGGATACGCGCGTTGCCCTCCTGCGGCGTGAACGTCAGCACCAGCGACTTGAAATTGAGCAGCAGCGCGTCGGGTGCGGCGTTATAGGGACGCAGCGGCTCGCCATCGAAGGCGCTGGCGTCCTGCGTGCCGGTGTCGAAGGCGCTGCGGTCCAGGACGATGTCTCCGGTGATCGAGCGAATGCCCAGCCCCTGCACCCGCCTGAGCAGCAGCCACAGGCGCTCGGCCACGAGCTTGGGGTCTCCTTGTCCCTTGATGTAGAGGTTGCCATTCAAGGTGCCATCGCGCACCGGTCCTTCGACATACACCGGCGTGGACCAGGTGAACGCCGGGCCCAGCAGTTCCAGCGCGGCGAAGGTGGTCGCGAGTTTTGCAATCGAGGCGGGGCTGACCGGCACGTCGGCGCGCTGGCTCAGTCGCGGCGGCATGCGCGCTTCCGCATCCACCACCAGCACCGAAAAGGCGTCGCGAGGCAGTTTGGCGCGAGCGAGCGCAGCCTCCACTTCCGGGGGCAAGGCTTGCGCCCCTGCGCAAAGCGTCATCGCGGACAGCAGCAGCAAGAAGATGAGGCGGGTGAGCGGCATGCGCGGATTATCCGGTGCCGGGATAATGGCGGGCTGCGCACAAAAGCCATCGCGTGAACCTGCTTGCCTTCGACACCAGCACCGACATCCTCAGCATCGCTGTGGTGGGCGGCGCGCTGGGCGCTGTGCCGCGCGAGTACTCAGGTCCGGGCGGCGCCCGGGCTTCTTCGGCGCTGATTCCTGCCTTGCAGGACCTGCTGGCGCAAGCTGGCTTGCGCCTGGCCGATCTGGACGCGATCGTCTTCGGCCGCGGCCCCGGCTCGTTCACGGGTTTGCGCACGGCATGTTCCGTGGCGCAAGGATTGGCGTTCGGCGCCGCTGTACCGGTGCTCGCGGTGGACACTTTGCTCGCGGTGGCCGAGGACGCGCGCGAGCGTGCGGGCGTGCAGCAGGTGGTCGCCGTCCTCGACGCGCGGATGGACCAGGTCTATTGCGCTTGCTACACGCACGACGCGGGGCAATGGCGGCAGCAAGGCGAAACCCGGCTGAGCGCGCCGCAAGCGCTGGACGTCCCTGCGGGCTGGGCGCTGGCCGGCAATGCGTTCACCGCATATGGCGCCCGATTGCCCGCCGCCGCGCAGCGGGTCGAAGCAATGCCGGTCGCAGCCGCACTGTTGCGCCTGGCCCCCATGCTGATGGCCGCGGGGCAGGGCGGGCCCGCGGCGAGCGCCAGACCTCTCTACATTCGCGATAAAGTGGCGCAAACCACGGCCGAACGCGCCGCAGCGCGCGCCGCCGCCCTAACAACATGAGCGCCGTCTTCCAGCCTGTCGAAGCGCAGTTCGCGCCGCTCACGCCGCAACGGCTGAGCGCGGTGATGGTCATCGAACGCGAAGCGTACGAGCACCCCTGGACCCGCGGCAACTTTCTCGACTCGCTCAATTCCGGCTACCAGGCGCAGATCCTTTGCGCCGGCGACACCGTGCTGGGCTACTTCGTCGCAATGAAGGGGGTCGACGAGGTGCATCTGCTCAATCTCACCGTCGCACCGCGCCAGCAAGGCGAGGGCTGGGGCCGGTTGCTGCTGGATGCCCTGGCCCTGTGGGCGCGCGCCCAGGGCGCGCAATGGCTGTGGCTGGAGGTGCGAGTGAGCAACGCCCGGGCCCAGCGCATTTACCAGCGCCACGGCTACCGGCGCGTGGGTGAGCGCAGGAACTACTATCCCGCCGCGCAGGGAAAGCGCGAGGACGCCGTCGTGATGAGCCTGAAGTTATGAGCCTGCAACTCGACGCGCGCCAGTTGGGGATGCTCGAGGCGATGGGCATCAAGCTGTTTCAGCCGGCGATCACAGAGGAGGAGGCACCGCCGCCCGCCGTCCGCGCGGCACCGATCGCACGCGCCGCGCAATCCGTTGAACCCGCGGCCCGGTCACCGACGATGCAGCCGGCTATCGAACTCCTGGAATGGGATGCCCTGGCCGGCGCGGTGACGGCTTGCCGAGCCTGCCCGCTATGCGATGGCCGTGCCAATGCGGTGTTCGGCATCGGCAACCGGCAGGCCGACTGGCTGATCGTGGGCGAGCCGCCGGACGAGAACGAAGAGCAGCAGGGCGAGCCCTTTGTCGGCCAGGCCGGCAAGCTGCTGGACAACATGCTCAAGGCGCTGCGCCTGGATCGCGGCAGCCAGGTCTACATCACCAACGTCATGAAATGCCGGCCGCCCGGCAATCGCAATCCGCGGCCCGAAGAGGTGGCGCAGTGCGAGCCTTTCCTGCGCCGCCAGGTGCAGTTGCTGCAGCCGAAGATCATTCTCGCCATGGGCCGCTTTGCAGTGCAGTCGCTGCTGGGCACGACCGAAGCCATCGGTACCCTGCGGGGGCGGGCCCACCAGTATTGCGGTGTGCCGGTGGTGGTGACCTATCACCCGGCCTACCTGCTGCGCAACCTGCCGCACAAGGCCAACGCATGGGCGGACCTGTGTTTCGCGCAGGCGTTGCTGCGCCAAAACTCGCAGTAAAGCGCCTTGGCGCTCAGAAGCGCGGCAGTTCCGGGTGCGGGATGCGGCCACCGCGCACGAGCATCTTTCCGTATTCGGCGCAGCGGGTCAAAGTGGGAATCACTTTCCCCGGATTGAGCAGGCCCTTGGCATCGAACGCGCGCTTGACGGCAAGCATCTGATCGAGTTCGCCGGCGCTGAACTGCACGCACATCGAGTTGAGCTTTTCCACGCCCACGCCGTGCTCGCCGGTCACGGTGCCGCCCATCGCGACGCTGGTCTCCAGGATGTCCGCGCCGAACAGTTCGGCGCGGTGCAACTGGTCGGCGTCGTTGGCGTCGAACAGGATCAGCGGATGCAGATTGCCGTCACCGGCGTGGAACACGTTGGCAACACCAAGGCCGTATTTTGCGGAGAGATCGCGGATCCGGGCCAAGGCCCGCGGCAACGCGCCGCGCGGGATGGTGCCGTCCATGCACAGATAATCCGGCGAAATCCGCCCGACGGCCGGAAACGCCGCCTTGCGGCCGGCCCAAAACAAGTTCCGCTCGGCTTCGGAGGTTGAAATCTGGCAAGAGGTCGAGCCGCAGCGAAGCGCGATTTTCTCGACCCTGTTGATCAGTTCATCGACCTCGACGCCGGGGCCGTCGAGTTCGATAATCAACAGCGCCTCGACATCGAGCGGATAGCCGGCGCCGACGAAGGCCTCGGCCGCGTGGATCGCCGGCCGGTCCATGATCTCCAGCGCCGCCGGGATGATCCCCGCGCCAATGATCGAGGCGACGCAGGCGCCCGCCGCCTCGGCCGTCCGGAAGCCGAGCAGCAGGGCGCG
>JAQGMT010000141.1 GCA_028292185.1 Ramlibacter sp.
GGGGACATCGGCGACGCGGCACTGGTCGCGAGCTTGCTTGCGCAACATCGGCCGCGTGCCATCGTCAATCTCGCCGCCGAGTCGCATGTCGATCGCTCCATCCGCGGGCCCGAAGCTTTCGTGCAGACCAACGTGGTCGGCACGTTCAACCTGTTGGAGTGCGCGCGCCAGTACTGGGCCGGCTTGCCGGACGACGCCAAGTCCGCCTTCCGCTTCCTGCACGTTTCCACCGACGAGGTTTACGGCTCGCTGCCGCCGGACGGGCCGGCGTTCACCGAGTCGCGGCGCTACGAACCCAACAGCCCTTATTCGGCCAGCAAGGCCGCAAGCGATCACTTCGTGCGCGCTTATTTCCACACCTACGGGCTGCCCGTCGTCACCACCAATTGCTCGAACAACTACGGGCCCTATCACTTCCCCGAGAAGCTGATTCCGCTGGTGATCGTCAACGCGCTCGCCGGCAAACCGCTGCCGGTGTACGGCGATGGCCAGCAGGTCCGCGACTGGCTGTATGTGCGCGACCATTGCAGCGCCTTGCGCCGCGCCCTGGAAGCGGGCGTGCCGGGAGAGACATACAACGTCGGCGGCTGGACTGAGAAGGCCAACCTGGACATCGTGCACACCATCTGCGACCTGCTGGACGAATACAGGCCCCGCGCCGACGGCGCCAGCTATCGCAGCCAGATCAAGCACGTGCCAGATCGTCCCGGCCACGACCGCCGCTACGCCATCGACGCCCGCAAGATCGAGCGTGAATTGGCCTGGAAGCCGGCCGAAACCTTCGAAAGCGGGATTCGCAAAACGGTGTTGTGGTACCTCGCGAACGGCGAGTGGGTGGCCAACGTCCAGAGCGGCAGCTATCGCGAGTGGATCGAGGCCCAATACGGCGCCGTCTCGGCTTGAGCGCAAATGAAGATACTTCTCTTCGGCAAGGGCGGACAGGTGGGGTGGGAATTGCAGCGCAGCCTCGCGCCGCTGGGCGAACTCACCTGCCTTGACTTCGACAGCCAGCCCCTGTGCGGCGACTTCAGCAACCTGCCCGGACTCGCGGCCACGGTGGAAGCGATCCGGCCCGACGTGATCGTCAATGCGGCTGCGCACACGGCGGTGGACAAAGCGGAGTCCGAACCGCAGCTGGCGCAAACCTTGAATGCGCTGGCACCCGGTGTGCTGGCACAGGCGGCGGAGAAGGCCGGCGCCTGGATGGTTCACTATTCGACCGACTATGTCTTCGATGGCAGCGGCAACCGGCCCTGGGTGGAGTCCGACGAACCGGCGCCGCTCAGCGTGTACGGCCGCACCAAGCTCGAAGGCGAGCAGCAGGTGATGCGCAACTGCAGCCGTGCGCTGATCTTTCGCACCAGCTGGGTCTACGCTGCGCGCGGTGGCAATTTCGCCAAGACCATGCTCAAGCTCGCGGCGGAGCGCGCGGAGTTGAAGGTGGTGGACGACCAGGTTGGCGCGCCCACCGGCGCCGAACTGCTGGCCGACATCACCGCCCACGCCATTCGCACCGCCGTCTTCCAGCCGCACCTGGCGGGGCTGTACCACGTCGCTGCCGCGGGCGAGGTGAGCTGGAATGGCTACGCCCGCTACGTCATCGAAGCAGCGCGCGCGCGCGGCGTGCCCTTGAAGGCGCAGCCCGATTCGGTGCAACGCGTACCCACTTCCGCTTTCCCGACGGCGGCCCAGCGCCCGGCGAACTCGCGATTGGATACTTCCAGGTTCCAGGCCGCCTTCGGCTTGTCCTTGCCGGCCTGGCAGCAGGGTGTCACACGCATGCTCACAGAGATTCTTCCGACATGACAAAACGCAGAGGGATCATCCTGGCCGGCGGCTCCGGCACCCGCCTGCACCCGGCGACGCTGGCCATCAGCAAGCAGCTGCTGCCGGTCTACGACAAACCCCTGGTGTATTACCCGCTAAGCACCTTGATGCTCGCGGGCATCCGCGACATCCTGGTCATCAGCACACCGATGGATACGCCGAGATTCCAGCAGCTGCTGGGCGACGGCTCGCAGTGGGGGCTGAATCTGCAGTACGCGGTGCAACCCAGTCCGGATGGGCTGGCGCAGGCTTTCATCATCGGCGAGAAATTCATCGGCAACGCCCCCAGCGCGCTGGTGCTGGGCGACAACGTGTTCTATGGCCACGACTTCGCGCACCTCCTCGGCGATGCCGATTCGCAGCGCGAAGGCGCGACGGTGTTCGCCTACCACGTGCAGGATCCCGAGCGCTACGGCGTGGTGGCATTCGACCGCGCCGGCAAGGCCAGCAGCATCGAGGAAAAACCGGCCCAGCCCAAAAGCAGTTTCGCGGTGACGGGCTTGTACTTCTACGACCGCCAAGTGATCGAGATCGCCAAGGCGGTGAAGCCCAGCGCCCGGGGAGAATTGGAAATCACCGCCGTCAACCAAGCCTACCTCGCGCAGGGCAACCTCAGCGTGCAGATCATGGCCCGCGGCTACGCGTGGCTCGATACCGGCACGCACGACAGCTTGCTGGAAGCCAGCCAGTTCATCGCGACCCTGGAACACCGGCAAGGCCTGAAGATCGCCTGCCCCGAAGAAATCGCGTGGCGCAACGGCTTCATCACCGCCGAGCAGCTCGAACGCATCGCCCAGCCGCTGGCCAAAAGCGGCTACGGCCAATACCTCCTGAGCCTGCTGCATCCGAGGGGCGGCTTGTCTTGAACGTCACGCCGACCTCCCTGCCTGAAGTGCTGCTGATCGAACTGCGCGTGTTCGCGGACGCGCGCGGTTTCTTTTTCGAAAGCTTCAACCAACGCGCGTTCGAAAAGGCGGTCGGGCGGCCAGTCAATTTCGTGCAGGACAACCACTCGCTCAGCTCGCAAGGTGTGCTGCGCGGCCTGCATTACCAGATCGTGCAGCCGCAGGGCAAGCTGGTTCGCGTCGTGCGCGGCGAAGTCTTCGACGTCGCCGTCGATCTGCGCCGGTCCTCGCCCACCTTCGCACAGTGGACGGGCGCGGTCTTGAGCGCGGAGAACAAGCGCCAGCTGTGGGTGCCCGAAGGCTTCGCGCACGGCTTCCTCGTTCTCAGCGAGACGGCGGAGTTCCTCTACAAGACGAGCGACTACTACGCGCCCGAACACGAGCGCAGCCTGGTCTGGAACGATCCCGCCATCGGCATCGAGTGGCCGCTGCAGCGTCTCGCCGGCCCACCCTCACTGTCGTCCAAGGATGCGGCAGCGGCGGCGCTGGCGCAGGCCGACACCTTCGATTGAAATCCGTGGCGCCGTTGCCCGAGCAGGTTGCCGGTGTCGTCGTCGCTTTCCATCCCGACCGGCAGGCCTTGGAAAAACTGCTGGCGGCCGCCAGGCCGCAGCTCACGGCGCTGGTGGTGATCGACAACACGCCCGCCGCTGCCGTCACGCCCCTTGCCGTATTGCCCGGTGTCGAACACGTGTCGCGCGGATTCAACGCCGGCCTGGCCGCCGGACTGAACCAGGGCTGCGAGTGGGCGCGGGCGCGCGGCGCCAGGTTCGTGCTGATGTTCGACCAGGACAGCGTGCCGGCACCCGACATGCTGGATCAATTGATCCGCGCCTGGGACGCCGCCGAACGCGCCGGCACTCGGGTCGCCGCCGCCGGTCCGCGCTTTTCCGATGACCGGGGCGCGCCGGTGTATCCGTTCCTTCAGCTCGGAATCCTGCGCAACAGGATCGTCGTGCCGAAGCCGTCGGACGCTTTCCTTCGCACCGACGTGTTGATTACGTCCGGTTGCCTGGTGTCGCTCGCGGCGCTGGATGACGTCGGCGCGATGGACGAATCCCTGTTCATCGACAACGTCGATCTCGAGTGGGGCTTTCGCGCGCGGCACAAAGGCTGGTCGCTGATCGGGGCGCCGCGCGCCATGCTGGATCACCGCATCGGCGACGAACATGTGCCGGCCCCTTGGTGGGCGCGGCTGCTCGGCAAAAAGATGGCGATCCGCCACGGCCCGGCGCGGCTGTACTACATCACCCGCAACCGGATACGCCTGTACTGGATGCGGCATGTGCCCGCCGCCTGGAAGCTGCAGGACCTGCTGCGCCTGCCGGGAAAAATTGTGTTGGGGCTCTGGCTCGCGCCCGATCGTGGCGCAGCGGCTGCGGCCCTGGCGCGCGGCGTGGCCGACGGACTCGCCGATCGCGGCGGCCCTATGCGCTGACTTCGTTCAGCCCCAGCGCCGCAAGGATGCATTCGCGCTGGTCGAACCACGCGTACTTCCCGCGTGCATCCGCGCGGCTGCGTTGCGCCATTGCGCAATAGCTGTCGATCTCGCTCAGTGCCTGACGGATCACGCTGAGCCACTGGTGGGACTGCGCAAGGTAGCCGTTGTCGCCGTGGCGGATCGCGCGCTCATAGGTGTAGGTGGGCGAAGCGATGCTCT
>JAQGMT010000145.1 GCA_028292185.1 Ramlibacter sp.
ACCGGGGTGCTGCGCCAGCCGCACATCGCCGCCGCCATTCGCAAGGACTATCCAGCCGCGCATGTCTTCGGCTGCTCCACTGCGGGAGAAATCAGCCGGGTTCAGGTATCGGACGACTCGCTGGTACTGACGGCAGTGCAGTTCGAGCACACGGGCTTGCGCAGCGTCGAGGTCGCGTTGAGCCAGTCCCCCAACAGTAGCGAGGCCGGCGAGCACATCGAGCTCCGCCTGCCCGGCTCGATTGTCGAGCCAGGTACCGGGGCCGAGCAGAAATTAGCCCATGTGCTGGTGCTGTCCGAGGGCTTGAATGTCAACGGCACCGACCTGGTGGAGGGGCTCATGAGGCATCTGCCCGAAGGCATCACGGTGACAGGCGGGCTGGCCGCCGACGGGGCCCGCTTCGGCGAGACGCTGGTGTTCCGCGACGGCGTACCGCAAACCAACACCATCGCCGCGCTGGGCTTGTACGGCAGCCGGCTGCGCGTGGGCTTCGGCTCGCTCGGCGGCTGGGACTCGTTCGGGCCCGAGCGGCTCATCACCAAGTCGAAGGCGAATGTCCTGTATGAACTGGACGGGCGCTCGGCGCTTGGCCTGTACAAGCAGTACCTCGGCGAGCATGCGCAGGGCTTGCCGGCCACCGGGCTGCTGTTCCCCTTGTGCGTGCGCGCGCGGCCGGGCGACACCCCCGTGGTGCGCACCATCCTGTCGGTCGACGAAACCGCGCAAAGCATGACCTTTGCCGGCGCGATGCCGCAAGGCGGCTACGCCCGCCTCATGAAGGCGAACTTCGACCGGCTGATCGATGGCGCCAGCGGAGCGGCGCGCACCAGCAGCGAGGCCCTGGGCCCGGGCTGCGCGGAACTCGCGATCCTGATCAGCTGCGTGGGCCGCAAGCTGGTGCTCAAGCAGCGCATCGAAGAAGAAGTGGAAGCCGTGCGCGAGGTCCTCGGCCCGGCCGTGGCACTTGCCGGCTTTTATTCCTATGGCGAGATTTCCCCTTTCAAGCCGGGCGCGCGATGCGAATTGCACAACCAGACGATGACCATCACCGCGCTGTCGGAGCATTGAAGATGGAGTCCATGCACAGCCTGCTTCGACGCCAGCTCAAACGGCATTTCGGCGAGCGATTCGAGGTCCCGGCGCCATGGCGCCCCTTCATCGACAGCGTGGACGATGCGTACCGGGGGTTCGACGAGGACCGCCGGATGCTGGAACATTCGCTCGACCTGAGCTCGCAGGAGCTGCTGGATGCGAACTCGGAGATGCGGGCGGTCTTCCAGGCGATCCCCGACCTGGTGTTTCGCCTGAACCATGACGGCGTCATTCTCGACGTCAAGGCCGGCGCGGCCGGCGACCTGATGCTTCAGCGCCAGGAGCTGATCGGCAAACGCGTCCAGGCGATCCCGCACAAGGCCGTAGGCCACCAGTTTTCGGTGGCGATCGCGCGGGTGATCGCCGAAAATTCGCCGGTCAGCATCGAATACGCGGCGGTGCTGCAGGGGCAGGAATCGCAGTACGAGGCCCGGCTGGTGCCGCTGCCGGAGCGGCAGATCGCCGTGATCATCCGCAACATCACCGAGCGCAAGCAATCGCTGCGGCTGTTGGGGTCCGCGGTCGAGCAGTCCACTGAATCCATCGTCATCACCGATGCGCAAATGGATTGGCCGGGGCCGCGGGTGCTGTTCGTGAACCCGGCCTTCACCCGCATGACCGGCTATACCTCGGCCGACGCGATCGGGCAGACCCACCATCTGGTGCAAGGGCCGAAGTCCGACCGCGCCGCCTTGCGCGAGACGCGCGAGCAGCTGCTGCGGGGCGAGGCCTGCAAGGGTGAAGCGCTGGCCTACCGCAAGGACGGAACGCACTTCCAGATGGCCTGGAAAGTAGTGCCGATCCGCGATTCGAGCGGAACCGTCACCCACTTCCTGGGGACCCAGCAGGACGTCACCGAACGCAAGCAGGCCGAGCTTGCCCTGCAGGAGAGCCACGAGAAATTCAACCAGCTGGCGGAAAACATCACCGACGTGTTCTGGATCCGGTCGCCGGACATGCGCGAGCTGCACTACCTCAGCCCCGCCTTCGAACGCATCTGGGGTCGCTCCCGGGCAACGTTCTACGCCAACCCGGGCACCTGGGCTGAAGCGATCGTGCCGGAAGACCGCCCCCGCGTCACCGCCGCCTTTGCCTCGCTCACGGCCGACGCCGCCAGCCTTAGCATCGAATACCGGATCGCCCGGCCCGATGGGGCGATCGTCTGGATCCACACCCGCGGCTTCCAGGTGCGGGATGCGCAGCACACCCTGATTCGCCTGACCGGCATCATTACCGATATCACCGAGCGCAAGCGCTCGGAGCAGGCGCTGCGCGAAAGCGAAGAACACTTTCGCTTCCTGAACGACCTGGCCGAGGCGACGCGCGCGCTGGCCGATCCGGAGCAGATCATGCAGCTGATGGCGTGCATGCTGCGCCAGCAACTGCGCGCGTCGCGCTGCGCCTACGGTGAAGTGGACCCTACCGGCGAGCAGTTCACCGTCCTGCACGAAGCCATCGACGACGACGCGAGTGCGGCGGCCAAGGCAAGAACCGGGGGTTGCTACCGGCTTTCGCTGTTCGGCCCGCTGGCCGCGGCGGCTCTGCGCGCCGGCCACACGCAGGTGATCCGCGACGTCGACGGGGAACTGCTGCCGGGCGAAGGGGCGGACACGTTCAACGCCATCGGCATCAAGGCGATCATTGTCTGCCCGCTGCTCAAGCAAGGCCGGCGGCGCGCCTTGATGGTCGTGCACCAGGACCGCGCCCGCGACTGGATGACGGGCGAAATCGCCATCGTGCAGGAAGTGGTCGAGCGCTGCTGGGCGACGGTCGAGCGGCGCGGCGTTCAGGAAGCCTTGCGATTGAGCGAAAACCGCAGCCGCTCGATCATCGAAGGGGCCCAGGATGCCTTCATCAGCATCGATGGGCAGGGGCGCATCCGGGACTGGAACCGCAAGGCCGAGGCCGATTTCGGCTGGCCGCGCGCCGACGTGGTCGGGCGCCTGCTGCACGAGACGATCATCCCCCAGGCCAACCGCGAGGCGCAGTGGCGGGTGATGCTCAAGCTGCAGGCCACGGGCACCGCATCGGTGCTGCACAAACTCGTCGAATTCACCGCCTTGCGCCGCGACGGCACCGAATTCCCGGCGGAAATGATCACCTGGTCCTCCCCCTCGGGCGCCGAACTCACCTACAACGCTTTCGTGCGCGACATCACCCTGCGCAAGACCGCGCAGACCGACCTGGAGAACATCCACCGCCAACTGGTCGACTCATCCCGCCGCGCGGGAATGGCGGAGATCGCCACCAACGTGCTGCACAACGTGGGCAACGTCTTGAACAGCGTCAACGTGTCCGCGTCGCTGGTCACCAGCACGCTGCGCAACTCGCGCGCGCGCGGGCTGTCACAGGCCGTGCGGCTGATGCAGGAGCACTCGGCGGACCTCGGCGATTTCCTGGAGCGCGACCCCAAGGGCCAGCTGTTGCCCGGCTACCTCTGCCGCGTGGCGGCTGCCCTGGAGCAGGAGCAGCAGCGCATGGTCGATGAGCTCGCGCACCTGACCCAGAGCATCGATCACATCAAGAACGTGGTGGCGACCCAGCAGTCCTACGCCCGCGGCGGCGGCCTGGTCGAATCGGAGCAGATCTGCGACCTGGCCGAGGACGCGCTGCGCATGAACGGCGAGGCGCTGTTGCACGGCCGGGTGAAGATCGTGCGGCACTTTGCCAAGGTACCGGTGATGCGCCTGGATCGGGCGCGCGTGCTGCAGATCCTGGTCAACCTGATCAGCAACGCCGGCAATGCCATGGAAGACATTTCGGCCGAATTGCGCCAGGTCACCTTGCGCATCGAGGTGGTCGAGGGAGCGCGGCTGCGGATCTCGGTGGCCGACCAGGGGGCAGGCATCGCCGCGCACAATTTGACGAGCATCTTCGCGCATGGCTTTACCACCCGCAAGATGGGGCACGGCTTCGGCCTGCACAGCTGCGCGCTGGCGGCCCGGCAAATGCAGGGAACGCTCACGGCGCACAGCGACGGGCCCGGCCTGGGCGCGATCTTCACGCTGGAATTGCCGATGGAGCCTGTCAGTCCAGGCGTACAGGCGGGCGCGGCGGGCGCCGATGGCGGGCGAGGCTCCGTGCTTGAAGATGAGTCTCTGCAAGACTGAAAGCACGACCATGAGCCAAGACACTTCGTTTCAACACAGCCTCTGGAAACTGATCAAAGACATTCGCTTCGCGATGCTGACCCACCGCCACCCGGACGGCAAGCTGCATTCGCATCCGCTGACCACGCAGAACCGGACGCTCGAGCCGGGCGAGCCGCTGCATTTCTTCGTCTCGAAAAAGAGCGAGCTCGGCCAACGTCTGCTGGCCGACGGCAACGTCTGCGTCACTTACGCCGATCACGACAAGGACATCTACGTGAGCATCTCGGGGCAGGCCAAGATCAACCACGACCTGGCGGCCAAGAAGGCGCTGTTCAATGCGCTGGCCAAGGCGTGGTTTCCGGGCGGCGCCGAAGATCCCGACCTCGAGCTGGTGGAACTCACGATCGAGGATGCCGAATACTGGAACGTGCGCGAGAGCAAGACCACCCAGATCTTCAAGATGGCGACGGCCGCCATCTCAGGCCACCCACCCACGATGGGCGAGCACCGCGAACTTCACACCAGCTGAGGAACGCCGCAGCTCACGAAGGCGCGCGGCGCTGCGCGCCGGGCCGCTGTGCGGCGGCCTCCCAATCGCCTTGGGCGAACCAGGGGTCGTCAGCCAGGTAAGCGCGCAACATGCCAAGCGCGTCGAAGCCCCAGAACAGTTTGTCGTCGACAGCGTAACTCGGCACGCCGAACAATCCGCGCGCAATCGCCTCTTCGGTGTTGGTCCTTAGCTCACCTTTGACGACGTCGCTCGCCGGATCGCGAGGCGGACTCAACGCCGTTTGCACGGCGTGCAGCCGCTGCGGATCCGCGGCATCCGCACCGCCGTGCCAGACGTGCCGAAACAAGGTCTCGCAGGCGTATCGGTTGGCAAGCCCGTTCTCGCCGCAGGCCAGCGCCAGCCGCAACAGCGGCAAAGGGTTGAAGGGGTGCGCCGCCGGCATCTGCAGCGTGACACCGTGTGTGTGCGCGAGCCACAGCACCTGGCGGTAAGTCCAATCGCGCTTGGGCGGGACCTCGGCGGGTCCCAGTTGGCCATGTTGCTTCAGCAATCCGGCAAACAGGATGGGCTTGTAATCGACGGAGTAGCTCAGGCCCTGCAGTGCCTCGGGCAGTTTCTCGAAGGCCAGCATCGCGTACG
>JAQGMT010000148.1 GCA_028292185.1 Ramlibacter sp.
TCGCGCTCGATGGACCAGGAAATCAAGGAAGGCCGCGGCTGCGGTCCCAACAAGGACTACGTGCTGCTCAAGCTCGATCACCTGGGCGCCGAAACCATCCACAAGCGGCTGCCCTCGGTGTACGAGATCGGCGTGAACTTCGCCAACGTCGACATCACGCGCGAACCGATCCCCGTGGTGCCGACCATCCACTACCAGATGGGCGGTATCCCGACCAACATCCACGGCCAGGTGGTGGAGCAGCGCGGCGGCAACGACAACGCCGTGGTCAACGGCCTGTACGCGGTGGGTGAATGCTCGTGCGTCAGCGTGCACGGGGCGAATCGCCTGGGCACCAATTCGCTGCTCGACCTGCTGGTGTTCGGCCGCGCCGCGGGCAACCACATGGTCGAGTTCACCGGCAGCGGCGGCGCGCACAAGCCGCTGCCCGCCGACGCCGCCGATCGCACACTGCAGCGCCTGGACCGCCTGGAGAACGCCAGCGGCGGCGAATACTCACAGGATGTCGCCAATGACATGCGCGCTTCCATGCAAAAACATGCCGCCGTCTTCCGCACGCAAGCGCTGATGGACCAGGGCGTGGAACAGATCGCCGCAATCCGCAGCCGCGTGGAGGCGATCGGCCTGAAGGACAAGTCGAAAATCTTCAATACGGCGCGCATCGAGGCGCTGGAAGTGGACAACCTGATCGAATGCGCCCAGGCCACGATCGTTTCGGCCGCGGCCCGCCATGAATGCCGGGGCGCGCACACGGTCAGCGAATACGAGCGCCCCGCCGACGACCCGGTCGCGCCCTTGGGCCGCGACGATGCGAACTGGATGAAGCATTCGCTCTGGTACAGCCAGGGCAGCCGCCTGGCCTACAAACCGGTGCAACTGAAGCCGCTCACGGTCGACTCGGTCCCGCCCAAGGTGCGTACGTTCTAGTACGTACTTCCAACTCCCAGCCAAAGCGCCAAGATTCGACAAAGGACTTGCGGACAGATCTTCTTCTCTGCCCTCGACTGATCAAATGAAACGTACTTTCCAGATCTACCGCTACGACCCCGAGAAGGACGCCAAGCCCTACATGCAGACCGTCGAGATCGAGCTCACCGGTCACGAACGGATGTTGCTGGACGCGCTGATGAAGCTCAAGGCGCAAGACCCGACGCTTTCATTTCGCCGCTCGTGCCGCGAAGGCGTATGCGGCTCCGACGCGATGAACATCAGCGGCAAGAACGGCCTGGCCTGCCTGACCAACATGCTCACGCTGAAGGACCCCATCGTGCTCAAGCCCCTGCCGGGCCTGCCGGTGGTGCGCGACCTCATCGTCGACATGACGGACTTCTTCAAGCAGTACCACTCGATCAAGCCTTACCTGGTCAACGACACCATCCCGCCCGAAAAGGAGCGCCTGCAGTCGCCGGAAGAGCGCGACGAGCTCAATGGGCTGTACGAGTGCATCCTGTGCGCCAGTTGCTCCGCGAGCTGCCCGAGTTTCTGGTGGAACCCCGACAAGTTCGTCGGCCCGGCGGGCCTGTTGCAGGCTTACCGTTTCATTGCCGACAGCCGCGACGAAGCCACCGCCGAGCGCCTGGACAACCTGGAAGATCCGTACCGGCTGTTTCGCTGCCACACCATCATGAATTGCGTGGACGTCTGCCCCAAGGGTCTGAACCCGACCATGGCCATCGGCAAGATCAGGGAAATGATGGTCCGCCGCGCGGTGTGAACAGATTCATGTGCCCCCACGCTTGTCACTTCGTGTACTTCGCTGCCCCCCGAGGGGGCCGCAGCCGCCTTGGGAGCGGCCCGGCGCCGGCTGGACATGACTGAAGAGCTGCTGGACGAACGGGCCTTGAGCAAACTGCGTTGGCGCTGCCGTCGCGGTTTGTTGGAAAATGACCTGTTCATCGAGCGTTTCTTCGCGCGGTACACCGATTGCCTGTCGGTCAGGCAGGCCGCGGCGCTGAACGAGTTGATGGATTTGGCCGACAACGACCTCCTGGACCTGCTGCTGCGCCGCAGGGAACCCGAGGGCGCGATCGGCACGAACGATGTGAAAGAAGTACTGGGGATGCTGCGTACCCGAGAGCGCGCATCGCCGGAAGTTGGGTCAGGAAACCAGTAGGAAAATCAATATGAAACTCGCTGACAACAAAGCCACCCTGTCGTTCAGCAACGGCAGCCCGAATGTCGACCTGCCGATCTACCACGGCAGCGTTGGCCCCAACGTGATCGACATCCGCAAGCTGTACGCGCAGACCGGCATGTTCACCTATGACCCGGGGTTCATGTCCACCGCGGCCTGCCAGTCCGCGATCACGTACATCGACGGCGACAAGGGCGAGTTGCTGTACCGCGGCTACCCGATCGAGCAGCTGGCGACGCAGTGCGACTTCCTGGAAACCTGTCACCTGCTGCTGTACGGCGAACTGCCGGACGCCGCCGGCAAGAAAGACTTCACGCAGCGCGTGACCATGCACACCATGGTCAACGAGCAGATGCAGTTCTTCCTGCGCGGCTTCCGGCGCGATGCGCATCCGATGGCCATCATGACCGGGTTGGTCGGCGCGCTGTCGGCCTTCTATCACGACAGCACCGACATCAACAATCCGGAGCACCGCGAGATCTCGGCGATCCGCCTGATCGCCAAGATGCCGACGCTGGTGGCGATGGCTTACAAGTACAGCGCCGGCCAGCCTTACATCTATCCGAAGAACGACCTCTCCTACGCCGGCAACTTCCTGCGCATGATGTTCGCAACGCCCTGCGAGGAATACACCGTCAGCCCGGTGCTCGAGCGCGCGCTCGACCGCATCTTCATCCTGCACGCCGACCACGAGCAGAACGCCTCGACCTCCACGGTGCGCTTGTGCGGCTCGTCCGGCACGAATCCGTTCGCGGCGATCGCAGCCGGGGTGGCTTGCCTGTGGGGTCCGGCGCACGGCGGCGCGAATGAGGCGGCCCT
>JAQGMT010000271.1 GCA_028292185.1 Ramlibacter sp.
GTCGTGCGGGCCGGGCGGCAACACTTGCGGCTTCGGCACGATCCCCCAACTGATGTAGTTGTTGAGCGTCGCACGCGACAGGCCGGTCTTTTCCAGGAGCTCTTTACTGTTCAACAAGGGTGGGTTCTGTTAGACGGTCCAATGAATGATGGACAGTTGTAAGTGGACTGTCAAGTTACATTCCGCATTCGCGGGGCGCACGCAGCTAGAAAGCTACAGTTCGCTGGAGCGGCATTGCTTCCGTCAGCCGTTTATCGCCGGGACCAGGAAGGGGAATCGTCCTCCAAGCCCGTTATCTGTCTAATTTGAATTAGACAGTCTAATGGACAGTCCAACCAGCGAAACGCAAGGCAACCGGTGTTGGGCGTCAGTCATCCAGGTCTTGGGTGCGCACGCGCCGCCGGGCACAATCCACCCATGTACCAGCCGCCCCAATTCAGGTCGACGGATCGGGCCATTGCGGCCGAGGCGATGCGCGACAACCCGTTTGCGAGCCTGATCTCCACCGACGGCGCCGGCCTTCCATTCGTCACGCACCTGCCCTTGCACCTGGAGGAGCGGGACGGCTCCTTCTTCCTGTTGGGGCACTGTGCAAAGGCAAATCCGCATTGGCGCTATCTGCAGGAGCGCCCCCAAGCCGTGGTGACTTTTCTCGGCCCGCATGCCTACATGTCGCCGCAGATCTACCCCGACCTGGCGCGGGTACCCAGCTGGACCTACCTGGCCGTGCATTGCACCGTTTCCGCGCGGCTCATCCATGACGCGGCGGAGAAAGATGGTCTGCTGAAAAAGCTGATAGGGGACCACGAGCCGGCGTACGCACAGCAGTGGCGCGGCCTCGGAGATGAGTTTGCCCAGAAGATGCTGGCCGGCATCGTGGCGTTCGAACTTCAGGTCGTCGATTTGCAATGCAAACTGAAACTGAACCAGCACCGCCCGGAATCGCACGCCAAGATGAGGGCGATCTATGCCCAAGGCAATGAGAACGAGCGCCAGCTGGCGCGTTGGATGGACCGGCTGGGGTTGGGTGTCACAGCGCCCGCCGCCAAGGAGAACTAGCCAATGAGAATCGTCTTCACCATGTTGAGCCTGCTGATCGTGGTGGCGGTGATCGGCATCCTGGCCAAGAAGCAGCTCGGGTCTATCGCCGCTGTCGCACCGGCCGCCGGTACCGCGGCACCATCATCTGGCATGGCGGCACCCACGGGCACGCCGCAGCAGCAGGTGCAACAGTTCCGGCAAGCTGCGGAGAGCGCCATGCAGCAGGCGCGGCCCATGCCCGACGACAAGTGAACGACCCCGAATTCATGAGCCTGGCCTTGGAGCAGGCTCGGTTGGCCGCGGCCGCCGGCGAGGTGCCGGTGGGCGCAGTGGTGGTGAAGGACGGGCAGGTAATCAGCGTGGGCCGCAATGCACCGGTTGCCAGCCACGATCCCACCGCGCATGCGGAAATCAACGCCTTGCGCGCTGCCGCCGCCACGCTGGGCAACTACCGTCTCGATGGCTGCGAGCTGTACGTCACCCTCGAGCCCTGCGCCATGTGCAGTGGGGCGATGCTGCATGCGCGGCTCAATCGCGTGGTCTTTGGCGCGGCCGATCCGAAGACCGGTGCGGCCGGGTCGGTGGTGGATCTTTTCAGCCAGGCGCGCTTGAACCACCAGACCGCCGCGCTCGGCGGAGTGCTGGCCGACGAATGCGGCGCACTGCTCACCGAATTTTTCAGGACGCGCCGGCAGGAACTGCGTGTGGCGAATGCCCCATTGCGAGAGGACGCATTGAGGCCGGCCGATGCGCAGTTCGCCCAGGTCCTGGGTTATCCGTGGCAGCCGCATTACCTGCACGACCTGCCGGCCCTGGCTGGCCTGCGCATGCACTATCTGGACGAAGGCTCGGCGCAGGCGCCCCTCACCTGGGTTTGCCTGCACGGCAACCCCTCATGGAGTTATCTCTACCGCAAGATGATTCCGGTTTTCCTCGCCGCCGGCGACCGGGTGCTCGCGCCCGACTTGATCGGTTTCGGCAAGAGCGACAAACCCAAGAGGGAGACAGCCCATACGTTCACTTGGCACCGTCAGGTGCTGCTCGAATGGGTGGAGCGCCTGGACCTGCGCGACGTCGTGCTGGTGGTTCAGGACTGGGGCGGCCTGCTGGGCCTGACGCTGCCCATGGCCGCCCCGTGGCGCTATCGCGGCCTGCTCGCGATGAACACCACGCTCGCCACGGGCGATTCGCCTCTGAGCCCCGGCTTTCTCGCGTGGCGCGAGATGTGCGCGAGGAACCCCGAGTTCGACGTGGCTCGCCTCTTCGCCCGAGGCAATCCTCACTTGAGCGCGGCGCAATGCGCGGCTTACGCTGCGCCGTTCCCGGATCGAGGACATCGCGCCGCGCTGCGCGCCTTTCCGGCGATGGTGCCGGACCAGCCGGGCGCCGATGGTGCCGCCGTATCGCGCCAAGCGCGGGAGTTCTGGTCCAGCGAATGGCCGGGACAGACCATGATGGCCGTCGGAGCGCAGGACCCGGTACTGGGCCTGCCCGTGATGCAGGACTTGCGCGGGATCCTGCGCGGCTGCCCCGAGCCCGTGGTGATCGGGCAGGCCGGTCATTTCGTTCCGGAGCACGGTGAGCAGATCGCGCACGCCGCGGTGGGATACTTCGCACGGTGACCAAACACATCTATGTTTTTTCGCCGTCGAGCGCGGTGCGCGACAAGTCGGTGATCCGGCGCGGCGTGGCGCGCCTGCGGGCCCTGGGCCATCAAGTTGAACTCGACCCAACGGTGTTCGCCACGCACATGCGCTTTGCCGGCGATGACCAGGCCCGCCTCGAGGCGATTCACCGCGCGGCCGCGAGCGGCGCGGACGTGGCGCTCATCACGCGCGGCGGCTACGGCTTGACGCGGCTGCTGCCCGCCATCAATTACAAGGCGATCGCCAAGGCGGTGGACCGTGGCATGCGCTTCGTTGGCCTCAGCGATTTCACGGCTTTTCAAAACGCGGTGCTGGCGCGAACCGGCGCCGTCACCTGGTCAGGCCCTGCCTTGGGCGAAGACTTCGGCGTCGAAGGCGAGCCCGACGAGATCATGCAAGCCTGTTTCGAAGACCTGATCAGCGGACGCGGGGAGGGCGCCGGATGGCAGTTGCCGCGCAAGGAGGCGGCCGCCAAGCCGATCGCAATCAAGGGAGAGCTCTGGGGCGGGAATCTCGCCATCATGGCGTCATTAACCGGCACGCCCTGGTTGCCCAAGATCAAGGGCGGCGTCCTTTTCCTGGAAGACGTGCACGAGCATCCCTATCGCGTGGAACGGATGCTCACCCAACTGCTTTATGCCGGAGTGCTGGGCCTGCAAAAGGCCATCCTGCTGGGACAGTTCACCAACTACAAACCGGTGCCGCACGACAAGGGGTTCAAGTTGCAGACGGTGGTGGATCGGTTGCGTGCGCAGATCAAGGCGCCTGTGCTGACCAACTTGCCGTTCGGTCATGTCGCGACGAAAGTGTGTTTGCCGGTTGGGGCCAAGGTGCATCTCGAAGTGGATGCCCGGGATGCCTTCCTGCTATGGGGGCACCGGCATTAGCGCAGCGGCCATGCGCCGCGCGAAGGCTTCAGCCGACGAGCGGACTCGAGCGCGAGCCGAGGCTGTTGGGCAGCAAGCCCTGGAACTGGCCGGTGAGCGAGGAAATTTTTTCCCGTGCGGTCACTTCTCCGTGAATGGCGGCGAGCACAGCCATCAGATCGCCGCGCAGATACCACAGGGACTGGACATCGTTCGCATAGCGAATGCGCCTGGTGATGTGCGGAAACTGGGATGGGCCAGTTTCACCGAGGACCAGCAGCATGGATTCGCGGATGTCTTCAGTGCCGCTCTCCAGGATCGAGTCCGATGGAGCCACCGGGTTGCCCAACAGGCTGTAGATGCTGTTTCTGAGATTAGGTTTGAGCCAGCGCATTGGGTTTTATTCCCCCTGATCAACAAATTTTGTGATCCTTGGTGCCAACTTATTCCCGCACTCGTCAAAGGTCAAGCCTGAGGTGTGATCTTGTTCGCGAAAAATCGCAAATAGATCAACGCGTTGGTATCGTTTTGTGAGAGAGCGGATGAGCTAAGGCTTTATGCTGAGCCTGCGGCCAGCGAATTGAGACTTTGTCCTGCCTGGTCCGCTTGGCTTATATTTTACATAATATACATCGTATAAAATAGAAGATCGGATCGCGAGGGACCCCAGGGAGCTCATCAAACCCCAATCACCATTTGCCTTTTTGCCGCCGCGACCTCACCGCAGCAGCAATGAACTCGGCGGACTCATCACGGCTGACCCGCTTGGCAAAGTCGATCGCCGTCAAACCCAACTGGTTCTTCAGCAAGGGATCCGCGCCGGCGTCGAGCAGCAGCTTCACGGCCGAGGCCGGCCCGTACTGCGCGGCCATCATCAAAGGCGTCGTACCGTTGGGGGATTCCGCGTCGATGTACGCGTTCTCATCCAGCAACAGTTGCATGATTTCCAGGTGCCCGTTGGTCGCGGCGTAATGCAGCGGGGTCCAGCCCGGCTTGTTGACGTCCGCGTCGCGGGCGATGAGCTTCTTGACCAGATCGATATTCCCCCTCAGACAAGCCATCATCAAGGGGCTTTCGTCCTTGGGCGTCCTGATCTCCACGGTGGTGCGTGGCCAATCGACCAGCACGTTTGCGGCCTTCAGCGACTCATCGCGCACCGCCAGATACAGGCCAGGCAGCCCCGTAGGATCGAGGGTGTTGGGGTCGAAGCCACGGCTCAACAAGGAGCGCAAGCCGCTCGCGTCGTCGCGCTTGATGGCTGTGAAAAAGTCTTCGTACGAGCCTGCGTGTGCGATAGAAATCGCAGCAAAAACAAGGGCGCCTGCGATAACCCTAAAGTAATTTCTCATGATGAAGACGGCCTGAACAAGCGCTCGAAATTGGCGCTGGTGAGACGCGCAATCTCCTGCACGCCCACGTTGCGCACCCGCGCCAGTTCAGCGGCCACGAAGGGGACGTAAGAAGGGTTGTTGGTTTTTCCCCGGTACGGAACCGGAGCCAGGTAGGGGCTGTCCGTTTCGATCAGCAAGCGATCTGGCGGAACGAATGCAGCGACCTCGCGCAGGTCCTGGGCGTTCTTGAAGGTGACGATGCCGGAAAAAGAAATGTAGAACCCGAGGTCGAGTGCTGCGCGAGCGACCTCGGCCGTTTCCGTAAAGCAGTGGAAGACGCCGCCGGCAGCCCCTGCCGAGCCGTCCTCGCCCTCTTGTTTCAGGATGGCGAGCGTGTCCGCCGAGGCCGCACGCGTATGGATCACCAATGGTTTGCAGACCTGCCGCGCCGCCCGGATGTGGGTGCGAAAGCGCTCTCGCTGCCACTCGAGGTCGGCCACCGTGCGGCCGCCCTTCCGCTGATCCATCTGGAAATAGTCCAGCCCGGTCTCGCCGATGGCGACCACGCGCGGACGGGCCGAACGCTCGACCAGATCGTGCAGCGCCGGCTCGGTGACGCCTTCGTTGTCCGGATGCACGCCGACGCTGGCCCAGAAGTTGTCGTACTGCATCGCCAGCGCGTGCACCGACTCGAACTCTTCCAGCGTGGTGCAGATGCACAGAGCCCGATCCACTCGGGCATCCTGCATCGCCTGGCGGATCTCCCCGAGCTGCGCGGTCAGCTCAGGGAAGCTCAGGTGACAGTGAGAATCGACGAACATCGGCTGGCAATGCATGGGCCCGGCGAGAAACCGCGCGGACTGCAAATGTAGCGATTCAGATGGTTTGGGTGGGGCGTTCCGACCCCAGGTGCGCGCCCAGGATCTCTTCGATCTTGATCTTCAGGAGCCGCGATTTCTCGTCCGCCGGGAAAGTCACGCCGACGCCCTGGGTGCGATTGGCGGCCGCCCGCGCCGGCGTTACCCAGGCCACCTTGCCCGCGACCGGATAGCGCTGGGGATCGTCGGGTAGCGACAACAGCACGTAGACATCGTCACCCAGCTTGTAATCGCGCGTGGTCGGGATGAAGACTCCGCCATCGGCAAACAGCGGCACATAGGCCGCGTACAAGGCGGCCTTTTCCTTGATGGCCAGCT
>JAQGMT010000229.1 GCA_028292185.1 Ramlibacter sp.
TTCACCGCCCGAGGGGTGGCTTTCTGAACGCGTGTTCGAGGCTGACTCCTGGCACCAGGAACTGCACGATGGAAAACGACGGGCGCGATCGGCGCATCTTTCTCAAACATGTGGCCACGGGGGGCGCGGTTGCCCTGACAACGGCCGTACCGCAAGCTGCGCTGGCCCAAGCCACCCCGCCGGCGGAGGCTGCCGCGCCGACTGCCGCGTCCGCTCCGGCCTACACCTACTTCACACCCGACGAGGCGGCGTTCATCGAGGCCGTGGTCGATCACATGATCCCTGCCGACGCATTGACGCCCAAGGGATGCGACCTCGGCGTCAACGTCTACATCGACCGCGCGCTGGCGAGCGGCTGGGGCAAGGGCGAGCGGCTGTATCGGCAGGGGCCGTGGAAGGCGGGCACCGCCAACCAGGGATACCAGTTGCCGCTCACGCCGGCCGAGGTCTACCGTGCGGCGATTCCAGCCGCGAACGCGCAGTGCGTGAAGCAATACGGCAAGACCTTCGAGAAACTCGATGCCCAGCAGCGCGAGGCCTTTCTGCTGGCCCTGCAGGACGGCAAGGTCGCGCTCGATGGCGGACCGTCGGCGCGTACTTTCTTCGGCATGCTGTACCAGAACGTGATGGAAGGCATGTTCGCGGACCCGATGTACGGCGGAAACAAGGACAAGGCCGGCTGGAAGCTCGTCGGCTTCGGCGGCGTGCTCGCGGTGCACCAGCGCAATGTCGTCACTTATCTGGGAAAAAAGTTTCCCATCCAGCCGCTCGGCATCGCGGACATGAGCTGATCGGAACGACATGGCAACCAGAAAACTCAAGGAAGTCGACGCCGTCATCGTCGGCCTCGGCTGGACCGGCGGCATCCTTGCCAAGGAACTGTCGGAAGCGGGCCTGAAGGTCGTCGCGCTCGAACGCGGCCGCATGACGACCACCGAGGCCGACTATCAGGTACCCACGGTGCGCGACGAACTGCGCTACGTGCAGCGTCAGGAAATGATGCAGGACGCCGCGCGCGACACGCTCACCATGCGCAACACCGACAAGCAGGAAGCACTGCCGGTGCGGCGGCTCGGCGCGTTCCTGCCGGGTGAAGGCGTCGGGGGTTCGGGCCTGCATTGGAGCGGGGGCACCTGGCGCTGGAGCGACATGGAGTTCAAGGCGCGCAGCCTGTACGAGGATCGCTACGGCAAGTCGCACATCCCCGCGGACATGATGGTGCGCGACTGGGGCATCAGCTACGCGGAGATGGAGCCGTACTACGATAAATTCGAACGCACAGCCGCCGTCTCGGGCAAGGCCGGCAACTTGCGCGGCAAGGTTCAGCCGGGCGGCAATCCGTTCGAGGCCGCGCGCGCGAGAGAGTATCCGAATCCGCCGCTGAGCCCCATCCTCGCGGGCCAGATGTTCTCCGACGCGGCGGCCAAAGCGGGCTATCACCCGTTCCCGCGTCCAGCAGCCAACTCGTCGCGCGCGTACACCAACCCGGACGGCGTGACCTTCGGCGCCTGCCAGTACTGCGGCTTTTGCCAGCGCTTCGGCTGCGAGGCGAACGCCAAGGCCAGTCCGCACCTTACGGTCGTGCCGGCCGCATTGAAGAGCCCGAACTTCGAGATGCGCACGCACTCGTGGGTGACGCGCATCCTGAAGGACGCATCGGCCAAGCGCGTGACCGGCGTGCTCTACACCAACCTGCTCACCGGCGAGGAGATCGAGCAGCCTGCGCAAATGGTGTTCCTGTGCTCCTTCACGCTGAACAACACGCACCTCATGCTGCTGTCGGGCATCGGCCAGCCGTATGACCCGGTGACGCAGACCGGCGTTATCGGCCGCAACTACTGCTACGAGACCCGCACCGCGGCGAACCTGTTCTTCGAGGGCAAGGAGTTCAACCCCTTCATTTCGGCGGGTGGCACCAACGTGGTCATCGACGACTTCAACGCCAACTGGAAATTCGACCGCGCACCGCTGAACGTGGTCGGCGGCTACATCGTCTCGGCCGGGCACAACACCAACCTGCCGATCGGCAACCGTCCGGTGCCGCGCGGCACGCCGGCCTGGGGCTCGAAGTGGAAGGAAGCGACAGCAAAGTGGTACGGCTCGTCGATGAACATCAGTTCCAGCGGCGGGTCGATGCCGCACCGCTACAACTTTCTCGACCTGGACCCAACCTACCGCAACGCTTTCGGCCAGCCGCTGCTGCGAATGACGTTCGACTTCAAGGACAACGAACACCGCCTCAACGCGCACGCCGCGAAGGTGGTGAACGAGCTGGCCAAGTCCCTCAACCCCACCAGCATGACGGCGGCCAGCGGCGAGCCGCAGTCGTGGTCGGTCGTGCCTTATCTCTCCACGCACAATGGCGGCGGCACCTCGATGGGCACCAGCCCGGCCGACAGCGCCGTGAATCCCTGGCTGCAAAGCTGGGACGCACACAACCTCTTCATCATGGGCGCCAGCACCTTCGCGCACAACGGCGCGTACCAGCCGACCGGGCTGGTGGGCGCGTTGGCGTACCGCGCCGCCGACACGGTGAAGAACCGCTACCTCAAGAACCCCGGCCCGCTGGTGTCGGCCTGAGTCCGCCCATTTCGACCACCATGAACACCATCACGTTGTTTCGAACCGTCGCACCGGGATCGCTGGCGCTTGCGCTCCTGTTCGCGTCCGCGCAGGCCGGTGCCCAAAACATTCAGCGCGGCGAAAAGCTTTTCATCGAATGCCGCTCGTGCCACGCGATGCAGCCGGGTGTGAACGGCGTCGGCCCGTCGCTGGCCGGCATCATCGGCCGCAAAGCCGCGTCGGATGGCAGCTTCCGCTATTCACCGGCGATGAAGCGCAGCGGCCTCACCTGGGACCAGGTAACGCTCGGCGCCTTCATCGCCGACTCGCAAGGGGTGGTGCCAGGCAACCGGATGCCGTATGCGGGCATGTCCGACGGCAAGGACATCGCGGATTTGGTGGCCTGGATGGCGAAGGCCGGCGGCGCGGCGCGGTAGATGTGCGCAGGGGCGCTGCTTAGAGAAGTGCTGACTAACGCGCGCATGCCGCAAAGGCATCCGTGTTGACCTTGACCGATAGGTTGTCCCTGGCCTCACTCATAGTGTGTCCACATACGGAGTACGCGAACAGTGCGCTCCTTCGTGAACACCTCATAAACCATTCGGTGCTGGATATTGATGCGACGTGAGTACGCTCCATGCAGGTCGCCAACGAGCTTCTCGTAAGGTGGCGGGTTCTGAAACGGTTCTTGGGCCAGCACATCCAGCAACGCTTGGGCCTTCTCCCTGAGCCCGGCGGCCGACAACTTCTTGGCATCCTTTAGCGCGTGCTTGGCAAAGACGACCTGCCACTTCACCACTTGGGTTCGCGGGCGCTCTTGTGAAGCGGCTCCGCCATGCCCTTCTTGATCGATTCGCGTATACCGGGCACGGACAGGAGGTACAAGGTCTCCTGAATTGCATCCCAGTCCTGCGCCGCTACAAGAACAGCACTACTGCGTTTGCCGGAAATCACCACGGGCTGGTGAGACTCGTTCGTTTCGTCGATCAAGCGATACAGGTTTGCACGCGCCTCACTGGCGGTGACAGGAACAGCCATGGGGAACCTCCGATGTTTGCAATCGTACGCTTATTCGTACGTCATGTCAAACGCGGCCGCAGAGTGAGGCTCTGTCACTTACCCTTGGCGGGCCCGGACGCCGGCTTGCTGACTTTGCCCGCAACACGGTGAGCCGCGCCTTCCGTTGCCTTGGCGCCATGTTGGATGCCGCGGGCGGTTGCCTTCGCTCCACGTCGAATTCCGCTGGCCGCCGCTTTGGCCCCGCGCGCCACTGCCCTTTCGGTCTTGGCAACGACGCCGGACCCGGTGCTCGTGGTGGAGTCGCTCGCACCCTCGGTGGCGGCGTGCGCACCAATCAGAAAAATCACGAGGGGTGCCGACGTCAAAACGGTTTTCAAGATCGCGTTCATGGTGGTTCGCACTCCATGCAAATGCGCCATGATAGCGGCCGGCTTCGTTTCGTCTCGGTGACGAGGTGGCCGGCATTTGGGTGAGGATTAACGTCAGAGATGACCGGCGGACAGTATGGGGGGCGAAGCCCGCCGATAGGGCGTCCGTGTCGATCAGACAGGAGATATGCTAGCCGAAGCAAAACGATCCGCAGTATCCCCGAAATGAACGAACTTCTGGTGGCGGCGATTCATCAAAAGCGACGGCTCCGGCTCCTGTACAACGGCAAAGCACGATTCGTTGAGCCGCAGTGCTACGGGATTGGGACAAAGGGGACGGAACTCCTGCGTGTTCACCAATTGCAGGGTGGTCAGGAGCGTGAACCTCTCTTCGCGGTTTCTAAAATCGAGGACCTTGAAGTACTCGCTGAAGTGTTCGAGCTTCCCGGGCCAAATTACAGGAGAGGCGATTCGGCGATGAAAGAAATCGTCGCGCAGCTGTAGAGCCTCCTTCGAGGTCTAACGTTGGAAATGCCCGGCGGGCCATAGGCCGGCGAAGCCCGCCGCGAAAACGTCCGTGTCGATT
>JAQGMT010000263.1 GCA_028292185.1 Ramlibacter sp.
AAGAAGTGATGGCCGGCCCCTTGGAGCCGGCGGACGACCCGGATTACTTTAGAAAGCTGGCGGCGCGCGATGGATTCCAGCGCGCCGTGGTCGGACTGATCGCAAAGCACAGGTTGGACGCAATCTGTTTTCCGTCGACCCAGGTACTTCCGCCGATGCGCGTCGCGTTGCGAAGCGGCCGCTGGACCGTGCTGGGTTTTCCGACCAACACCTTGATCGCCGCGCAGACCTGGCTGCCGTCCATCTGCCTGCCTGCAGGCTTCTCGTCGGGCGGTCTGCCGGTGGGTCTCGAGATGGTGGTGCTCCCCTACCACGAGCCCGATCTGTTCCGTCTGGGCTACGCGTTCGAGCAGGCCACGGCGCACCGCAAGTCACCGTCCATCGCTGCGGCGCTGTGACATTTTGGCGGGCCGTTCAGCACGCGCACTGACCAAAGCGCGCCGTCCCGCGCCTGCGCCTGCGTCACATGCACGATGACTCCGTTGGAGATCACCGCGATGCGGTCCGCCAATTCCAGCAATTCGTCCACATCCTCGCTGACCAGGAGCACCGCCGTGCCGAGCTCGCGTGCGGCAACGATCCGGGCGTGGATGTCCGACACGGCCGCGAAATCGAGCCCGAAACCAGCACCCGCGTGGGCGCAAGCCTGGCAACTACTTCAGGGTGATGCGCATGTCGTGCCTTTGGGCCTCGCCGCGCCCGTCACCGTTGTGGGACGAACACCGCGCCCTCCATCAGGCGGCGAGCCGACCGGCTCATCACGGCCTTGGTCACGACCCACTCGCCCTGCGCCTGCCGCGCCTCGGCCCCCACGCTCAACACGCCCGAGGGATGGCCGAAGCGCACCCGTCCTGCGGCGCCGGCGCCGGCGACCTGATTCACCAGCGTGCCGGGGATTGCCGCCGCCACCGCGATGGCCACTGCGCTGGTGCCCGGCATTGCGTGGTGCAGCAGCCCCATCGAGAACGAACGGGCCAGCAGATCGATGTCGGACGCCTCGATGTGCTTGCCGTCGGAGGCCGCGTACGCCCGCGGCGCCGCGACGAACACCAGCTTGGGCGTGTGTGGCCGCTGGGCGGTGGCTTGTTCGGCACTGGCCACCAGCCCCATCGCGACCGCGCCGTGAGCCCGGATGGCCTCCGCCCGCTTCAGCAACTCGGCGTCGGCGTTGACGTCGCCCTGCAGCTCGGTGCCCCGCAGGCCCAGCCGAGCGGCGTGCATGAAGATCGTCGGATTGCCGGCGTTGATGAGGGTCATCTCAACGGCCCCCACGCCCGGCACGTCGACGGTGTCGATGACCCGGCCGGTGGGAAACAAGCCGCCGCCGCCAGCCTCACCGTCGTCGGACGCCGGCTCGATGAATTCGAGCCGGATCTCGGCGCCCGCAAAGGCCACGCCATCCAGCGTGAAACAGCCTTCTTCCTGCACCGCACCGTCTTGCATTGGCACATGGGCAATGATCTTCTTGCGAATGTTGGCTTGCCAGATGCGCACCGTGGCCAGCCCGTCGGACGGCGCCGACACCAACCCCTGGCTGATCGCAAACGGCCCGACCGCGCAGGTGAGATTGCCGCAGTTGCCCGACCAGTCGATCACCGGCCGATCGATCGCCACGGCGCCGAACAGGTAATCGACGTCGCAGTCAGGCCGCGTCGAACGCGAAACGATCACCACCTTGCTGGTACTGGACGTGGCGCCGCCCATGCCATCGATGTGCTTGCCGTAGCGGTCGGGGCTGCCGGTGACTCGCAAGAGCACACGCTCGCGCTCCTCGACATCTGCGGGCAGATGCTCGGCCAGGAAGAACACGCCCTTGCTCGTTCCGCCGCGCATGTAGACCGCTGGGATTTTCAACTGACTCATGCTGTCGTCTCCTGGGCATGGGCGGCACCGCCCGACCATTGCGTCACCCAATCCATGAAATCCGGCACCGGCAGCATCGTGTTCATGTCGCACAGGCGCTTGAAGAGCGCCCGGCCCTGATCGGCGGGCCTGCGCCCCTGCGTCAATATCTCGAACTTGCTCAGTAGTGCCGGCAACGCCGTGTCGCGCACCGACGGGTCACCGGTGGGGAACAGCGTTTCTTCCAGCGGCGACAGCGAGCCGTCCTCGAGCTCGATCTGCACGGCGTTGGCGCAACTGCGGACCGCCAGGTCGTGGTGATCACGGGTGTAGGCAGGGTTTTCGACAATGCGGGTACGCGATCGCAGTCCGTCAATACGCGGGTCGCGGGCAATGTCGTCTTCGTAGTCGCCGGACACCAGCCTGCCGTGCACCAGGGCCACCGCGACGACGTATTGCATGCAGTGATCGCGCGCGGCGCGGTTCGGCAACTCGCCGGTCTTGTCGGTGCGGCGAATGGCCTCGTCGTGGCTGTGGATCACGATGCGGCGCACCTGTTCGCAACGACCGGCCAGCCAGCGGTGTAGCCGCAGTGCGCTTTCGACTGCTGTGGTCGTGTTGCGCTGGCAGGGGTAGAGCTTGAAGATCACGTTGTCCAGCACGAAGCTGCCCAATGGCCGCGACAGCTGCAGCGGCCGTCCGCCCAGGTACACCGCCTCGAAACCCCAGGTCGGCGCGGACAGCGGCGTGGGGTAGCCCATTTCGCCGCGCATCGCGCTGAGCGCCAGCCACACACCACGGCCGGCCGCGTCACCACCGGCCCAGCCTTTGCGGTCGCCGGCATTCGGCACATGGCGATAGGCGTTGAGCGGGTGGCCATCGAGCACCGCGTTCGACAGGGCCGCCGCGATCTGGCCTTCGCTGCCGCCGAGCAGCGCTGTAGCCATCGCGGTTGAGGCCAGCTTGACGCCGATCACGTGATCCAGGCCGACCGAGGGGTGGTCGAAGCGGTTTTCCGACGCGAGCAAGCCCTGGATCTCGTAGGCTCCCGCCATGGCGCCAAGCACATCGCGCATCGTCAGCATCGGCTCACCCCGCCGCCTGCGCTGGCGGCTGACGTGGTCGGCAGCGGCCAGCAGCGCGCCGATGCTGTCGGACGGGTGCCCGCCGGTGAAGGTGGTGTCGCTGAAGTCGAGCCAGCGGATCATCGTGCTGATGTCGCACGCGGCCTTCACTGGGTCGAGCCGGTGCGGTGTGCCCCAGACCGGCACGCCATCCTGTACCGACGTGTCCGGCACCCAGTGCCCCAGGCGGCGAACACAGGCCGGCTCGTCCAGTGCGGCGAGTGCGCAGGCGATGGCGTCGGCCAGGCACAGCGCGGCGGTGCGCAACGTCTTGTCGGTGGGCGGGGGAGGGGCGTGCGCATAGCGCGCCAGCCGAACGATCAAGTCGTCGAGAGGTACTGAAGGGAGGGAGGGCATTGTGAAAAAATGTCGCGACTGTTGGCGGTCACTTGACGTGGGTGACTACCCATTGGTCGATCACGTGTGCGATCTCCAGGTTGTTCTTCTCCAACATCACCATGTGCCCATTGCCGTGCATACCTGTGTCCTTCAGGCGGATGTAATCCGTTCGCACTCCCGCCTGTTGCAGGTATTTGGCGGTGCAGTGATCGTATACCGCGTGATAAGAGGCTTCTG
>JAQGMT010000305.1 GCA_028292185.1 Ramlibacter sp.
GCGGGCGTGCAGGTGGAGGTCGGACCTGGCGCAGTGCAATCGCGCGAACTGAACATCGGATTCTTCAGCCGCATGCTGCGCAAGACGCCGTGGCTGCGCATGAAGATCGCGGCGTCGCTGGACGGCCGTACCGCGCTGGACAACGGCGCGAGTCAATGGATCACGTCCGAAGCGGCGCGCGCCGATGGGCACGCCTGGCGCGCCCGGGCCGGCGCCGTGCTCACCGGCATCGGGACGGTGTTGGAAGACAACCCCAGCCTGGACGTGCGTCACGTACCGGTCTTGCGGCAGCCCGACGCGGTGGTGATCGACAGCCGGCTGCAAACCCCGGTGGACGCGAAGATTTTCGCGCCGCAGCGCAAGCTGTTCATCTATGCAGCGGTGCACGACGCAGCGCGCCAGGCGGCGCTCGAAAGCCGCGGCGCGACGGTGGTGCATCTGCCGGGCCCCGCAGGCAAGGTCGATCTTGAGGCCATGCTGCGTGACCTGGCGGGGCGCGGCGTCAACGAGTTGCACGTGGAGGCCGGCCACAAGCTGAACGGCTCGCTGGTGCGCGAGGGCCTGCTCGACGAGTTGCTGGTGTACCTTGCGCCCAAGCTGGTCGGCCGGGGCCGTGAAATGGCCCACTTCGGGCCGCTCACCGAGCTGGCGCAAGCCGTGCCACTCGAGTTCCTGTCGAGCGAGATGATCGGACCCGACCTGCGCCTGATCGCCCGCGTCGCGGGCCGCGACGGGTTCTAGTCACGCGGCTTTTGCGCGGCCGCCGGGGCCCGCTGGCAGGGGATCTTCATAGTCTGCGAAAATACCTCATGTTCACCGGAATCGTTACCGGCCTGGGGCGCATCGCCGCTGTCCACGACCTGAAGAGCTCTTTGCCCGACGGCCCCGGCACAGGCGCCGCGCCTTATGGCAAACGCGTTGCCGTGGAAGCGCCGGCCGGCTACCTGGATGACGTGGGCATCGGTGACAGCATCGCCCTCAATGGCGCCTGCATGACAGTGGCGGCGCTCGACGCAGTCCACAATGAATTCACCGTGGACATTTCGGCCGAATCGCTGGACAAGACGGCCGGGCTGGCAGAGCCCGGCCCGGTCAACCTGGAAAAGGCCTTGCATGCGCATGACCGCCTGGGCGGGCATATCGTTGCCGGCCACGTGGACGGCGTCGGCAGCGTCACGCGGTTTGCTCCGACCGGCGAAAGCTGGGAGTTGCGCATCCTGGCGCCGCGTGCGCTGGGCAAGTACCTGGCCTACAAGGGCTCCATCACCGTGAACGGCGTCAGCCTCACCGTCAATTCCATCGCCGACCTTCAGGACGGCACCGAGATCAGCATCAACCTGATACCGCATACCGTGCAGAACACAGCGTTGCGGGTCCTTGCAGCCGGCAGCCGGGTCAACCTGGAGATCGACCTCATTGCGCGCTACGTCGAGCGCATGCTCACGGCGCCCTCCCCCCACCAGAAAGGCAGCGTATGAGCGACCATTCCTTACCCGTCGCGGCCGTCGCGATTTCTCCCGTCGAAGACATCATCGAAGAAATGCGCGCGGGCCGCATGGTGATCCTGGTCGATGAGGAAGACCGCGAGAACGAAGGCGACCTGGTGCTCGCGGCCGAGCACGTGACGCCCGAGGCGATCAATTTCATGGCGCGCTTCGGCCGCGGCCTGGTCTGTCTCACGCTGACGCGCGAGCGTTGCGAGCGCCTGCGGCTGCCCCCGATGGTGGCACGCAACGGCACCAAGATGGGCACTGCCTTCACCATTACCATTGAAGCCGCTGAAGGCGTCACCACGGGCATCTCCGCCGCCGACCGCGCCCGCACGGTGCAGGCGGCTGTCGCCAAAAACGCCAAGGCCGACGACCTGGTGCAACCCGGCCACATCTTTCCCCTGCAGGCCGCCGATGGCGGGGTGCTGATGCGCGCGGGCCATACCGAGGCCGGTTGCGACCTCGCTGCCATTGCGGGCCTGACGCCGGCCGCCGTGATCTGCGAGATCATGAAGGACGACGGCACGATGGCGCGCCTGCCCGACCTGCAGCTGTTCGCGGCCGAGCACGGCCTGAAGATCGGCACCATCGCCGACGTGATCGAGTACCGCAGCCGCAACGAGTCGCTGATCGAGAAAGTCGGATCGCGGCCGCTGGTGACGGCGTACGGCGAATTCGTCGCGCACGCCTGGAAGGACAAACCCAGCCAGGGCTTGCACCTCGCGCTCGTCATGGGCCGCTGGGCCAGCGACGAAACCGTACCGGTGCGGGTGCACGAGCCGCTGTCGGTGCTGGACGCGCTGGAGGTCAATCGCTCCATGCACTCCTGGAAGCTCGACGCCAGCCTCAAGCACATCGCCGCGGCCGGCAAAGGCGTGGCGGTGCTGCTCAATTGCGGCGAGAACGCGCAGCAGTTGCTGGCGCAGTTCGAAGGCACTGCCACCGCCTCGCACGGCCCCGAGCGCGGCCGTATGGACCTGCGCACCTACGGCATCGGCGCGCAGATCCTGCGCGAGTGCGGCGTGCATCGCATGAACCTCATGGGCAACCCCCGCCGCATGCCCAGCATGGCCGGCTACGGCCTGGAAATCGCGGGCTACCTGGCGCCGGGCTGATCTCTCCTCTCGAAAGAACAAGAATGTTTGGTGCGGAAAAAGGCAAGGCGCAAGGCCTCAACGGAAAGGGCTTGTACATCGGGATCGTGCAGGCGCGCTTCAACGAAGGTGTCACCAATGCGCTGGAACAGGCATGCCGCGCCGAACTCGCCGCGCTGGGCGTGGACGACGACCACATCGACTTGATGCGCGTACCCGGGGCGCTGGAAGTGCCGGTGGCGCTGCAAGCAATGGCGGAGAAAGGCGGCTACGACGCGCTGGTGGCGCTGGGCTGCGTGATTCGCGGCGAGACCTACCACTTCGAACTGGTGGCCAACGAATCGGCGGCCGGCGTGACCCGTGTGGCCCTGGACTATCAGCTGCCCGTGGCCAACGCGATCCTGACCACCGAGAACCTCGAGCAGGCCGTGGCACGCCAGAGTGAAAAGGGCCGCGACGCTGCCCGCGTCGCTGTCGAAATGTGCCAGCTGCTGGACGAGTTGTGATGGCGGAAGAAAAAAAGCCCAGGAAGGCTTCGGCCAAGTCCGCGCGCAGCCGCGCGCGCGAGTTCGCACTGCAGGCCTTGTACCAATACCAGGTGGGCGGCAACGAGCCGCAAGCCATCGATGCCTTCACCCGCGACCTCGCCGGCTTTCATAAAGCCGACGCGCTGCACTACGACTCCCTGCTGCATGGCTGCGTCAAGGAAGCCGCCGAGCTGGACGCGGCGATCCTGCCGCTGCTGGATCGCAAGATGCAGGAGATCTCGCCGATCGAACACAGCATCATGTGGATAGGCGCCTACGAATTCCAGCACTGCCTGGACGTGCCCTGGCGCGTGGTGCTGAACGAATGCATCGAGCTGGCCAAGGAATTTGGCGGCACCGACGGCCACAAGTACGTGAACGCGGTACTCAACGGCCTCGCGCCCAAGCTGCGGCCGGTGGAAGTCGAAGCGGACAAGGCGGCGGGAAAGGCGCGCGGGTGAAGATCTCTGTTCGCGCCGAACGCATCGAACCCTTCTACGTGATGGAAGTGGCGAAAGCGGCGTCGGAACTCGCGGCGCGAGTGGCGCACACCGACCGGCCGATGATCTTCCTGAACATCGGCGAACCGGATTTCACCGCGCCGCCGCTGGTCCAGGAAGCCGCGGCGCGAGCGATCCGCGACGGTGCAACCCAATACACGCACGCGGTCGGCCTGCATTCTCTGCGCGAGCGCATCAGCGCCTGGTATTCGCAGCGTTTCGGGGTGCAAGTGCCTGCGCGGCGCATCGTCGTCACCGCCGGCGCGTCCGCAGCTTTGCAGCTGGCGTGCCTGGCATTGATCGACGCCGGCGACGAGATCCTCATGCCCGACCCGAGTTATCCGTGCAACCGGCACTTCGTCAGTGCCGCCGACGGGCAGGCCGTGCTGGTGCCGGCCACGGCCGCCGAGCGCTTCCAGCTCAGCGCCGAAAAAGTCAAGGAGCATTGGACGGCGAAAACCCGTGGCGTGTTGCTCGCGTCGCCTTCCAATCCCACCGGTACCTCGATCCATCCCGATGAATTGCGCCGCATCCATTCGGTCGTGAATCAAAAGGGCGGTGTGACCTTGCTCGACGAAATCTACCTGGGCCTCAGTTACGACGCGACCTATGGCCAGACCGGCCTGGCGATCGACGACCAGGTGATCAGCATCAACAGTTTCTCCAAATACTTCAACATGACGGGCTGGCGCCTGGGCTGGATGGTCGTGCCCGATTCGCTGGTGGCGGTGGTGGAGCGCCTCGCGCAGAACCTGTTCATCTGCCCCAGCACCGTGGCGCAACATGCGGCGCTGGCCTGCTTCGAAGCCGACAGCCTGGCGGAGTACGAATTGCGCCGGGCGCAATTCCAGGCGCGCCGTGACTGGTTCATCCCACAGCTTGACGCGATGGGTCTGTCTGTGCCTGTCGTGCCGGACGGCGCGTTCTACGCGTGGGCGGATTGCTCCAGGCTGTTCGACGCGCTCGGCGTGAAAGACAGCTGGGACTTCGCCTTCGAGCTGATGAAGCGGGCTCACGTCGCCATCACACCGGGCCGCGACTTCGGCAGCGCCCAAACGCAGCATTTCGTGCGCTTTTCCACCGCCAATTCGATGGCGCAGCTGCAAGAAGCGGCGCATCGCCTGAAAGCCGTGCTCGGATGAATGCGGGCCCGGCCTTCAGCTGGCCCATCCGCGTGTACTGGGAAGATACCGATGCGGGCGGCATCGTTTTCTACGCAAACTACCTGAAATTCTTCGAGCGGGCCCGCACCGAGTGGCTGCGATCGCTGGGCCTGCAGCAGCGTGAGTTGCGCGAACGCACCGGCCGGATGTTCGTCGTCGCCGAAACTTCGGTGCGGTACCACCGGGCGGCGCGCCTGGACGATGAACTTCTTGTTACGGCCCGCGTCCAAGAAACCGGGCAGGCGTCTTTGATAATTGCCCAGCAGGCCTTGCTCAAGGCAAGCGGCGCCCTCCTCTGTGATGGGACGATCCGTATCGGCTGGGTTGACGCCAGCACTTTGAAGCCTGCGAGAATTCCGCCCACCCTCCTGGAAGCGCTAAAACAATGAACCAAGACTTGTCGATCCTGCAACTGGTGCTCAATGCGAGCTGGGT